>JBDTAJ010000120.1:0-8405 GCA_039924705.1 Rhodanobacteraceae bacterium | reverse complement strand
GCGCGCGCGATCCGGTGACGCCGCCGCGCTACGCGAATGAGGTATCGAAGGGTTTGTCCAGCGCGCGCGCGTTCGTGCTCGAGGGCATGGGCCACAGCGTGATCGGCCGCGGTTGCATGCCGAAACTCGTCGAGCAATTCGTCACCCACCTGCAACCCGCAAAACTGGACGCGCAATGCCTGAAGGCGACCGGACCGATCCCCGCGTTCGTCGATTTCAATGGAGCTGCGCCGTGAAACGAGCATCGGGAGAAAACGTTGCACGCGGCGACGCGGTCCAAGGATGGCCCGCCGCGCGGCTGGCGTTTTCATGCCAGTCGCGGCGAAGCCGGGTACGGACATGCGACGGACCCGGCGGGACGGCAAAAATCATGGAAGATTTTTTGCCGTCCATAAAATATGGAGCTTCGCCATGATCGAAGTCCGCGACCTGCGCAAAGCCTTCGGCGAGGTGAAAGCCGTCGATGGCATCTCGTTCACCGCGCGCGATGGGCAGATCACCGGTCTGCTCGGTCCCAACGGCGCGGGCAAGACCACCACATTGCGGATGCTTTATACGCTGATGCGACCCGATGCCGGTCGGGTGCTGGTAGACGGCATCGACGCAGGTGTCGATCCGATCGCAGTGCGGCGCAGGCTCGGCGTGCTGCCGGACGCACGCGGCTTGTACAAACGCCTGACCGCGCGCGAGAACATCGATTACTTCGCGCGCCTGCACGGCATCGAAACACCTAAGATGCATGCGCGCCGCGAAGCGTTGGTCGATGCGCTGGAGATGCGCGACATCATGGATCGCCGTACCGAAGGCTTCTCGCAAGGGCAGCGCGTCAAGACCGCGATCGCCCGCGCGCTGGTGCACGATCCCAGGAACGTCATCCTCGACGAACCCACCAATGGTCTCGATGTGATGAGCACGCGCTCGATGCGCGCGTTCCTGAAATCGATGCAGTCGGAAGGCCGTTGCGTATTGTTGTCCAGTCACATCATGCAGGAGGTCGCGGCGCTCTGCGACCGCATCGTGGTGATCGCGCATGGGCGCGTGGTCGCGGATGGCGCCGCCGACGAGCTGCGCGCGCGCACCGGCAAAGCCAATCTGGAGGATGCTTTCGTGGCGATCATCGGCAGCCACGAGGGACTCGCCGCATGAAAACCGCCGCCATTGTTTTCATGAAAGAGGTGCGCGAGAACCTGCGCGATCGCCGCACCGTGCTCAACACCTGCATCACCGGCCCGCTGATGGCGCCGCTGATCTTCGTGCTGGTGATCCATTTCGCGATCGCCAAGCAGGTGGAGCAAGCGGAGAAGCCGCTGCCGGTATCGGTGATTGACGCGCGCTATGCGCCCAATTTGGTTGAGGCGCTGAAACAACTCGGCATGGAAGCCAAACCACCGATGGCGAATCCGGAGGCCGCGGTGCGCGCGCAGGAAGCCAACGTCGTGCTGCGCATCCCCGCCGCTTACGGCAACGCATGGAGAAAAGGCGAACCCGCGCAGGTCGAGCTGATCTACGACGCTTCGCAAAGCGACTCGGCGCAAGCCGAAGCGCGTTTGGAACAAATGCTGAAAGGATTGGGTCAGCGCACCGCGTCGTTGCGGCTATTGGCGCGCGGATTGTCGCCGGCGCTCGCGCCACCCATTGCCATCGCCGAACGCGATCAATCCACGCCGCAGAGCCGCGGCGGCCTGCTGTTCGCGATGTTGCCGTATTTCTTCATCCTGGCCGCGTTCGTCGGCGGCACGGCGCTGGCGATCGACACCACTGCGGGCGAGCGCGAACGGCAATCGCTGGAACCGTTGTTCGCCAATCCGGTACCGCGCTGGCAGATACTGGCCGGCAAACTCGGCGCGACCAGCCTGTTCTCGCTGGTCACGGTGTTGCTGTCGATTATCGCGTTTGCGCAGGTCGGCCACTTCCTGCCGGCCGACAAGCTGGGCATGGTGCTCGATCTGGGTGCGCGTTTCACCATCACCGTGTTGGTCGCGATGCTGCCCTTGGTGCTGTTGCTGGCGGCTGCGCAGACGCTGGTCGCGGCGTTCGCCCGGACTTATCGCGAGGCGCAGACGTATTTGACGCTGTTGACTTTCCTGCCGGCGATTCCCTCGATTCTGTTGTCGATCCTGCCGTTTAAGGCGAAATTGTGGATGTATGCGATACCGGTGGTGGGCCAGCAGACCGTGATCCTGCGGCTGATGCGCGGCGAGACCGTCGCCGGGACGCCGCTGGCGGTATGCGTGGTGTGCACCACGATCGCCGCGCTGGTCGTGTGCGCGATTACCGCGCGGGTTTATCAGTCGGAGCGGTTGGCGATTTCGGCGTAAGCTCCACAAAAACTGCTGGGCTCGGCGTGGCGGCGTTGCACGCCGGTTCAAAATCCTCATGTATTGACATATACACGCCGGTTTTTCGCTGACGCGCGTCTAGCCACGCCTTCGCTCGCGACGCTTTTCAGGGACTCCGTTGACCCCGGGAGGTTGTCACCGCATCTCGCGCGGCTTCGTTGCTAGGCTCGCACGTCCAGCGCTCGCCAAGCAACCCGGCTCCCAGCATCCTGCTTCGGGCGTTCGCCAGTGCAGCCGATGCCACTGGCATCGGCTAAACGCGCTGGCTCACCCAACCCTGCATCTGTTTCAACGCCAGTTGCACCAACGCGGAAGTGTGCGCAGCACTCGCGTTCAACGCTGGGATGTAGTGGAAGCGCTCACCACCGTGGGTGAGAAAATCCGCGCGGTAACGCAACGCGATTTCCTCCAGCGTTTCCAGGCAGTCGACCGCGAAGCCCGGGCACAACACGTCGAGATCCTTGACGCCCTGCCTGGGCAGCGCGCCGATCACCTCGTCCGTATACGGCTTCAGCCACGCCTGCGCGCCGACCCGCGATTGGAACGCGACGATCATGTCGTCGTCGCCCAGTCCCAGCGCCTCGCGCAGCCGCCGCGCGGTGGTCTGGCATTGCTCGAAGTACGGATCACCCTCGCGCACGTAGCGCTCAGGTAGCCCGTGAAACGAAAGCAGCAGTTTCTGCGCACGGCCATGCTGCGCCCAATGCGCGGTGACGCTGGCCGCGAGCGCGGCCAGGTAACCTGCGTCGTCGTGGTAATCGTTGACGACCCGGATTTCGGGCGGCCAACGCAGGCATTTGATCGTTTCGGCTAATGCATCCAGCGCCGCGCCGGTGGCCGCGCCGGAGTATTGCGGGTACAACGGCAGCAGCAATAATCGACGCACGCCTTCCTTTTGCAGATCGACGATCGTCTGCATGATCGAGGGAACGCCATAGCGCATCGCCAGCGCGACCGTCACCGGAGCTGTCGCGTTCCGGATGATTTCGGCCTGCACCGCGTCGGCGAGTTGCGCGCTGTTCACCGCCAAGGGCGAACCGGCGTTGCTCCAGATTTTTGCATAGGCCTCGGCCGAACGCCGAGGCCGTACCCACAACACGAAACCGTGCAGGATCAACCACCAAAGCGATCGCGGCAGTTCGACCACGCGCGGATCGGCGAGAAACTCCGCGAGGTATTCGCGCACCGCGGCCGCCGTCGGCGCGACCGGTGTGCCGAGATTGACCAGCAGCAATGCTGCGCGCGGTGCGTCCGCTGCGTGATCGTACGAATGATCCTCGAGACCGATGTAACGTGACATTGGCGGATACTACATAGAACTTTGTCGATACCGCGGAGTCTGCCATAGACGAGCCGCCGTTAAGCGGCGGGTTGGAGGCCGGGCGTCACACTCGTATCGAAACATTCCAATCGATTGTCATCCCGACCAACCCCCAGGATCACGGTCAAAGAATGGTTTGCCTTGCGAATAAAATGGATCACCGGAGAAATACATGTCCACCCGCTTCCCTCGCTTATATCTGTTCGCCTTCCTCGCCCTGTTGTTGCCCGCGTTTGCCGCGCACGCCGATGAGCGCGAAGCCGCGACCGCCCGTGCGCAAAGCGCCACCCGTGTTTTGGCCGAGATCATGCAGGCGCCGGACAAGGCGATCCCGCACGATTTGCTGCAGAACGCGCACGCGATCGCGGTGATCCCCGACGTGGTCAAGGTCGGGCTGGTGTTCGGCGGCCGCCACGGCGAAGGCCTGGTGTCGGTGAAGTCGCCCGACGGCACCTGGTCGAACCCGGTGTTCGTGTCGTTGACCGGCGGCAGCGTCGGCTTCCAGGCCGGGGTGTCCTCGACTGACGTGGTGTTGGTGTTCCGCACCCAGCGTGGCGTGGATTCGATCGTCAAAGGCAAGTTCACCATCGGCGCTGACGCGCATGCCGCCGCCGGTCCGGTCGGGCGTAATCTCAATGCCTCCACCGACGCGGCCATGCAGGCCGAAATCTATTCGTATTCGCGCTCGCGCGGGTTATTTGCCGGGGTCGCGCTGGATGGCGCCGCGTTGCGCATCGACGACGACGCGGATGCGGCGATTTATGGCGCCGGCATCACTCCGCGGCGGGTCTTTGAGGGCGGCGTTTCCGGCGTGCCGGCGCCCGTTGTGCGTTTCCGCGATCAACTGGAGGAGTACACTGCGCGGTAGGCTTGCGCGTTATATGCAACACGTCGCGGCGCGCGGCACCACTACCAACGAGGTGACCCCATGGGCGGCTTGAGCATCTGGCATTGGCTGATCGTGTTGGTGATCGTGCTGCTGATTTTTGGCACGGCCAGATTGAAGAATGTCGGCGGCGATCTGGGCAACGCGATCCGCGAGTTCAAGAAATCGATGGGTGGCGACGAGGACAAGAAAACGGCCGACGCGCAAATTAAGGCCGAGCCGCCGCCGACGCCGCCATTCGATCCGGGCGCCGACGTCAACACCAACGCGCAGGAGCCGCGCGACCGCGCGGAGTGAGCGCGCACGGAGCGCGGTGATGTTCGACATCAGCTTCGGCGAATTATTGTTGATCGCCGTGGTGGCGTTGGTGGTGATTGGCCCCGAGCGCCTGCCCGGCGCCGCGCGTACCGCCGGCGCGCTGTTCCGGCGCGTGCGCCGAGGGTGGGACAGCGTGCGATCCGAGGTCGAGCGCGAGTTGGAAGCCGACGAACTGCGCGCGAAGTTGCGCGAGGCGCAGGACGCCGCACGAGCCGCGATGGGGGACGTGCGCGAGCAGGCTGACGCCGCCGCGCATTCGCTGGGCAATGTCGCGCAGGACGCGCGCAATGTGATGCGGCCGATCAACGCACCCGCTGCGACCGAACCAGAAAAATCGACTGCGCGCGGGACCGGCCATGACCGTGCCGGATAATCCGCGCGATCCCGATCCGGAAACCTTGCCCGAACAGGGTTTCATGGGTCATCTGATCGAACTGCGCGCGCGGTTGTTGAAGGCGATCGTCGCGGTGATGATCGTGCTGTTGGTGCTGATTCCGTTCGCGGGCAGGCTCTATACGTACCTCGCGCGGCCGTTGGTGGCGCGGTTGCCGGCCGGCGCGCATCTGGTCGCGATCGACGTCGCCAGTCCCTTTCTGACGCCGTTGAAGCTCGCGTTCTTCGTCGCGCTGTTCATCACGATGCCGGTGGTGTTGTACCAGTTGTGGGCGTTCGTGGGGCCCGGTCTGTATCGGCACGAGAAAAGATTGGCGCGGCCATTGCTGGTATCGGCGGTAATTCTTTTTTATCTTGGTTGTGCGTTCGCCTATTTTCTGGTGCTGCCGATGGTGTTCCGCTTTCTGACCGCGGTCACGCCGGCAGGCGTCTCGATGATGACCGACATCGGCCACTATCTCGATTTCACGCTGGTGGTGTTCCTCGCGTTCGGGCTGTGTTTCGAGATGCCGGTGGCGGTGGTATTGCTGGCGGCGGTCGGCATCGTCGATCTACCGAAATTGAAGAAGGCGCGCGGCTATGTGATCGTTGGCTGTTTCGTGGTCGCAGCGGTGCTGACGCCGCCGGACGTGATCTCGCAAACCATGCTGGCGGTGCCGATGTACCTGCTGTACGAGCTGGGATTGATCGGGGTGCGCGTGTTGGTGCGGCCGCGCGTCTTGGATGCGGGCGCGCAGGGTCCGGCGTAGACGAAAGCCACTAGCGCAATCGCGTAAAGCCGTCCGCGCTCCATTCCTCGGAGCCGACGCCGTGGTGGACGAAGAACAATCCGTCCGGGTCGTAACGTTTCTTGATGGCAGCGAGCCGCGGATAATTCGTGCCCCAGAACGCACGCTGCCAATCTTTCTGAAAGTAATCGCTCTCGGAAACGTAGGAACCGGCGTCGGGCACGAGTTTGCGCAACGTGGCCATCGTTTTGCCGATCGCCGCGGACGCGCGGCGTGCAGCATCGAGATCGGGTTCGTGCCCCGGAATGCCGGGAACCGTGGCCGGTTCCTCGCCGCCGGTGATCGCCAGCGCAAACGCGTCCAGCATCGCCGGATGGATCGCCGTGTCGCGGCCCGCAGCGATTTCCTCGGCGGGGGCGCCCGCCAGACCTTTGTTGAAGTGCAGCGAAAACCCCCACTTCGCGCTCGCGGCGCACAAGGCGTCGACTAGTTGCGGTTGCTGATCCTGTTGCAACAATGACACGGGCAACCACGCCGAGCCGTAGCCGTGGATGAATTGCCCGGATTGGGACTGATCGCCGGCCCACAATATATTGTCGGCGGATGCGCCGGGGCGATCGTCGGCAACGATCAGCCCCGGCAACTTCTTCAGCACCTCGGGATTCCAGAACTGCCGAGCGGGGATCGCAAGGATGATCGGCGCGGCGGCCATCGTGTAGTCGTGCGGCGCACCTGAGACGAAATCGAAGAACGGTTTCCAGATCGCCTGCGCCTGCGACTTCATCAATCCTTGAAACACCAATTTGATATCCAGCGTGCGATCGCTCAAGGAAACCGTTTCGCCCCAGTGCGGGTTGAATAGCGCATCTTGATAGAAAGCGACGAAACGCTCGATCAGACGCCGATATGCGTCATCAGAATTCGCCTTGATCTTGCCGAGCACCGCGCCGAAGAATTCCGGCAGCTCGCGCGTGCGCAAGGTGAGCCGAGTCAATACACCCACGCTGCTACCACCGCCGCCCTTGATCGCCCAGAATAAATCCGGGTTGGTGCAGTCGTTGGCGATTCGTACTTCACCGTCGGCGGTGACGATCTCGGCTTCGATCAGGCCGGCTGCGGCGATCCCGTAGCGCTTGGAGAAACTGCCGAAGCCGCCGCTCTGGATCAGTCCGGCGACTCCGACCGTCGCACAACCTCCGCCCTGCACGTAACGGCCGCCTTGGGTCGTCACCGCGTTGTAGGTGTGCATCCAGATGCAGCCCGGCCCTACCGTTACCGCGGATTGGGGCGACTGTTTACCTGCGCAGTCTTGCGCGACAAAGGCATCATGCAAGCGGACGTCGTCCATGTAGCGCGTCCATACCAGCAACGAATCCGGCGCGTCGGACGTCCCCTGGTAGCTATGTCCGGCGCCCTTCACCACCAATCGCAGTTGATGCTCGCGCGCGAAGTCGACCGCCGCGACCACATCCGCCGTGTTCTTGGCCGCGACCGCGTAAGCGCTGGGCCGGGACGTCCACGCATCGAGATAGCCGGATGTTTGCGTCAGTGCGGCGTTGTCGCGGATGAAATAGGGATTGCGCAGTTGCTTGAAGAAATCGCTGCACGCGGCGCTGCCGGCGTCGGCGCGACACACGTCCAGCGGTGACTTCAATTTGCTCAGGCGTCCACCGACGGCGGTGTTCAAGCGTTCCCACTCGGCGGCCGACGGCCATGCCGGATCCCCAGGGCGCACACGATGCGTGAACCGCGCGACCGTTTTTCCTGCCCAAGCCGCGCCCCGCAGTCGCAGCAGGAATGGTAGCAACGGTATAAGCAGAGCGCGCGTCAGCGCATCGCGGCGATTCATGGCCTTGGCCCCCAGAAAGCGAGCGCGCAGGATAACATCGGGGTCTGACGATCGGGCGCGCTCATAACCTGTAGGACAATCCCGACGCACGGTCACGTTGTCCGCCGCTGTTACAAGTCCGGGTCGCGCATTAGTCTGATTCCACTCAATCAGACATCTCTCGAGGAGATCGCCATGATCAACGTGCAGGGGATCGACCGGCTCGCGCAACGTCTGGCTGCTCTGGTGCCGCCGGGCCTCAACGCCGCGCGCGAGGATTTGCAGGCCAATTTCCGCGACGTGCTCAGGTTGGGGTTGCAACGGTACGACGTGGTCACGCGCGAGGAATTCGACGCGCAACGCGCAGTGCTTGCGCGCACCCGCGAGCTGGTCGTGCAATTGGAAAAGCGCATCGCGGAGCTGGAAGCGCAGCACACGCAGTAATTATCGACGCCAAAGGACGCGGAGAGCAGATTGAAAAGCGTCGCGAGCGAAGGCAGGGTGCGCACCGCCGGAGCGCAGGGTGAGGCATGGATGCCGATCGGAAAACGCACCATGGATGGTTGCTTGCTTTACTCCGACCACAGCCGGC
>JBDTAJ010000119.1:0-10672 GCA_039924705.1 Rhodanobacteraceae bacterium | reverse complement strand
AGGCTGCGGGTGATCTCCTCGAAGTTGAACGTATACGGCCCGGTCAGCACCGGGCGCGCCAGCGCCGCGGGTTCCAGCACGTTGTGGCCGCCGATCGGCACCAGGCTGCCTCCGACGAAAGCCAGATCGGCCGCCGCGTAATAGCGCATCAGCGCGCCCATGGTGTCGATCACGAAACACTGGCACTCGGCATCGGGGTTGTCCGCGCCACTGTGGGTGGCAACGCTGAAACCGAGATTGCGCGCGGAATGTTCGACCGTGCGGAAGCGCTCCGGATGCCGCGGCGCGATCAGCAATAGCGCGTCCGGCAAGCGCGCCAGCACCGCGAGGTGCGCCTCAAACACCGCCAGCTCCTCGCCCTCGTGCGTGCTGGCCGCGATCCATACCGGCCGTCCGGCGCCCCAGCCCGCGCGCAGGGCATCGCCGCGTTCACGCACACCGCGCGACAACGGCGTGTCGTACTTGAGATTGCCGGCCACGCTGACCCGCGCCGGATCCGCGCCCAACATGCGATAACGACGCGCATCGGCGTGAGATTGCGCTGCGACATAGCCGACATTGCGCAGCGCGGCGGACACCAGCGGACGTACCGGCACATAGGCGCCCAACGAGCGCTCCGACAAACGCGCGTTGGCGATCATCAGCGGCACACCGCGCTCGCCGCACAGGTGGAACAGATTCGGCCAGATTTCGGTCTCCATCACAACCGCCAGCGACGGCCGCACGCGATCGAAGAAACGCCGCACCGCGCGCGGCAAATCGTAAGGAAGATAGACGTGGAACACCTCGTCGCCGAGCAGCGCGCGCACCCGCTCGGAACCGGTCGGCGTGACCGTGGTCACCACCATCGGCAACCGCGAGTAGCGTCGCTGCAGCGCGCGGATCAGCGGCAGCGCCGCATTGACCTCGCCCACCGACACCGCGTGCACCCAGATGCTCTCGCGGAGGCCCGGCGCGGGGAAAAAACCGAATCGCTCGCGCCAGCGCGAGAAATAGCCGCGATAGCGGAAGCCACGCGTGCACAGCCGCCACACGATCACCGGCGTGGCGAGATAAATCGCGATCGTGTAGAGGAAGCGCAGCATCGCGGGCGAGTATACCGAGCGCCGGTTGGCTCTTTCGGCGGTTGCTATCATCGCGCGCCATGCCAACATCGCGTATTCCTTCCTCGAAACCACGCTTCCGCGCTCCCCTGCTCGCACCGCGCCATTGGCCGGCGTGGCTGGGCGTCTGCGCGTTGCGCTTGCTCGTGTTGCTGCCTTATCGCGCGATCCTGAGGCTTGGCGCGATCAACGGCGCGTTGCTCTCGCCGCTGCTGCGCGAACGCCGGCGTGTGGTCGCGCGGAATCTCGAACTGTGTTTTCCCGACATGGATGCAATCTCGCGCGAACGATTGCGCCGCGCGGCGCTGCGCGACATGGGCGTGATGTTGGGCGAATTCGCGCTGGGCTGGCTGGCCAGCGATCGCAAACTCGCGCGATTGCCGGTGCACATCGAGGGTCTGGAGCATCTGGAAACCCTGCGCGCGCAAGGCCGTGGCGCGTTGCTGATCGGCGGTCATTTCTCGCACTTGGAGCTGTGCGCGCGGTTGATTTCACGGCGCTTGGCGATCGCCGGCATGTACCGACGCATGGATTCGCAGGTGTTCGAGTGGATCGTGCTGCGCGCGCGACTGGATTACGCCGACGCCATGTTCGACAAGGACGAATTGCTCGCGACGGTGAAATATCTCAAGCGCGGCGGGATCGTCTGGTATGCACCCGACCAGGATATGCGCGGCAAGAACGCTGTGTATGCGCCGTTCTTCGGCATCCCCGCCTCGACCATCACCGCGACACACCATTTGGCGCGTCTGTCGAATGCGGCCGTGATCCCGTTCTTCCATCGCCGCCTGCCCGACGGCGGTTATGCCTTGCGGCTGGAAGCGCCGCTGCAGAATTTTCCATCCAACGATGTGATCGCCGACACCGCGCGCGTCAATGCGGTGATCGAGCGCATGGTGCGCGAAGCGCCGGAACAGTATTTGTGGGCGCACAAGCGGTTCAAGACGAGGCCGCCTGGTATGCCGGCGCTCTATTGACGTTATTTTCGTCGCCGTGCCTCGAACAACTTCGCATATTTCAGGAACACATAGAACGCACCGATGGCGCTGGCGATGAAACCCGCCCATCCGGACAAGAAATAACGTTTGAAGAGATACTGGCGCAGGAAGAAAATCGGCGGATACACGATCATCATCACGCCGCTGAAACGTTGCCCGCGCGAGAGTTTGTCGGCGACCAGTCCCGACGAATAGCGGTTGACCTTGTCCACGCGCGCACGAATGTTGCCGTCGCCGTCGTTGACGAAATCCGCGCGCCACAAGGTGCGCACCGGGCCGTCCGCTTCCACCGCCGCATGCACCGCCACCGCGTTCATATGCGCGCGTCGGCGGTCGAACAAGCGCAAATGGCCGTTGCGATGGCTCCAGCGCGATTGCGCGGTCCAGAACATCCGCTCGCGGCGCGGCAGTCGAAAGCCCGCGACGTGCGGGTTTTCCAGCGCGTGCTCGACCACCGCGCGCGTGCCCGGCGATAGCACCTCGTCGGCGTCGAGATTGAGTATCCAATCGTAGCTCGCGATGTCGATCGCGCGCTGCTTCTGCGGGCCGTAATCGTCGAACGGATGCTCCGTCACGCGCGCGCCGTGGCGGCGCGCAATCTCGACCGTCGCATCGCTCGAACCCGAATCCAGCACCACGATCTCGTCGGCGAAATCGGCCGCGGCCAGGCACCGCTCCAGCGTGTCGGCGTTGTTGCAGGTGATGATCACCAGCGAGAACCTTTCACGCGGCATGGCTCATCTCCACCGGCGCCTCGGGAAAATCCGCATAAAGCGCAGCGCACCAGAGGCTCAGCAGCCACCAGAACAGCAAGCCCCACCACGCCGAGTAAAACGCCAAATGCGTGTTGAGCGGAAACAGCGTGACGGCCAACGCGACGGTGACCGGCCATGCGCGTTGGCGCGCAAAGAATGGCGCACCACGCCACGCATGCAGCACGAACGCCAAGCCAGCCAGCCACAGAATCAAACCGATCGTGCCGGTGTCGTCCAATATCTCCAACACGATCTGGTGCGGGTGGCACGCGCCCTCGCCAACGCCGCAAGCTTCGACGCCGAGAAAACGATCGCCGGTAGTCGCGTAGTCCGGATAGGCGTAACGGAAGCCGCGCACGCCGACGCCATTGACCGGGTGATCCCTATACATCCGCAACGCGGTGTGCCAGATCTCCAGCCGGCCGCTGGCCGCGGTGTCGATCGCCCGCGGTGAACCGTTCAGTGCCAGCAAGGTGCGGTCCATGCGCGCGTCGAAACGCGACGAAATGTTCCAGGCGATACCGACCGCGAGCGCAGCGACCATACATGCACACGCGATCCACGCGACGAAACGCAACGGCGTGCTCGCCTCGCGCCACAGGAATGCGATCACTACCAACGCGTATGTCAACCACGCCGCGCGCGAACCGGCGAGCAGGATCGGGCCTAGCAGGAACAGCAGGGCGACGAGCAACCCGGTTCGACCGAAACGTTCGCGCGCGCTCCACAGCACGAAAGGCGACAGCGAGGCCAGCACGGGACCAAGCTTCAGATCGTCCGCGCCGAAGATGCCGGAAATGCGCAGCGGGTCGGCATGGCCGCCGAGGCTCCAGCCGGTCAACGCCTGCATCCAGGCATCCAACGTCCACAACGCGACGATCGCGCCGACGCCGAAGCAGATCGCACGTACGCGCGATTCGCGGCGCGCCGCGAAGCACACGTAGAAACCGAACGGCGCGAAACGCAGGAAAGCCGCGACCGTACTCCAGCTTTTGCCTGGATTCACCGCGTCGAACGCGGAGATCAGCGCCGCGGCGAAATAACATGCCCACAGGATCAGGAGCAGCTTGACGCCAGCGTGATCGCGCCACGCGCGCGGCGCACGCGCGAGAAAAATCGCAGTGCCGAGGATGCACACCAGCACTGCGAACTCGCTGGCACGACCGAACGGAAGCAAGAAAATCACCGCCACGATCGGCAGTAGCGGCGAGCGCAGGGCCATCGCCAGTCTGTTTCGCAAGGTTGGGGTCATGCAGCGCAACGCCTGATGCGATGCACGATTGTAAGCGGTAAGGACAGAGTCATCGCCTCGGATGAGCTACGCGAGCCCGCTTTCGCGGAAATGACGGCGATGATTCCGAGCAGCGATATGCCGGCGACTATCGCAAGCGGGGCTCGCCTCTACACGCCAACCGCTTCCTCGTACAACGCCAAGGTCGCCGCCTGCATGTCGGCCAGGCGATAGCGCTCCAGCGGCGCGATCGGTGGTGCCACACGCAACAGTTCGGCGGCGCGTTCGACCAATTTTTCCACGTCGCCCGGCGGTACGCGCCCGGCGGGATACAATTCGGCCAGCAATTCGCCAACGCCGCCGTGCGCATAACCAAGTACCGGCCGGCACAGCGACAGCGCTTCGACCACGGTGCGGCCGAAACTCTCTGGCTTGTTCGACAATTGCAAGACCAACGAGGAAGCCGCGAAGATGTCGCGCACGTCATGGCGCGGCGGTGTGAATACCACCGCGTCGTACACGCCCCGATCCTGCGCGAGCGCATGCAGCTCGGCCAGATACGCCTCGCGACCGTGTTCGATCACGCCCAACAACAGCAGCCGCGCGTCGATGCCGCGCGCGCGTAATCCGGCCAGCAGCGCGATCGCGTCGGCATGACCCTTGAGTCGCGTACCGCGCCCTGGCAGGGTCAGCAGCGGCGCGCCGGCCAGTTGCGGATACTCGGCGAAGAAATGCTGCCGCCACAAATCGCCGGGACGATAGCCGTAGGGAAACTCGTTCGGATCGATGCCGCGCGGGATCACCTTGAGACGCGCCGGATCGATGCCGCGGTAATGGCTCAGCACGAAATCCCGCACCGTTTGCGAGACCACGATCACCCGTTCGCCGCGGATCATGATGCGGCTGTAGTTGCCCGGCGAGTTGAGCCCGTGGACGGTGGTGACAAAATGCGGCCGCGTGCGCATGCCGCGCAATGCCAGCCAGCCCATCCACGCGGGAAGGCGCGAGCGCGCGTGCACGATGTCGGGGCGGATTTCCTCGAACAGTCGCCGCAGCGGGCGTACGTGCCGCAGCGTGCGCAACGATTTTTTCGCCACATCCAGCGGAACGTGCTCGCTGCCCTCGGCCTGCAGACGCGGCACCAGCCGGCCACCGGCGGAAATCACCACGGAACGATGTCCGGCCACGACCAACGCGCGCGCGATTTCCAGCGTGGAGCGTTCGGCGCCCCCGTTGTCCAGCGCCGGCAGCAACTGGAGCACGGTCAGCGGTCGTCGATTCGGCGTGGGCTCTGGCATGGTCCTGGATGATGAGGTTATCGGCGCTGGCTTCATGCAACAGAATGCAAGCAAGAAACACGCCGGGCAAGTGCGATCCCAATGCGTGACTCACGTGTTTTTGCGCGCGGCGTATCGAGCGTCGTGGAATCGCTGCCGCGAACTTATTTCAGAACGAACAACGCGCCGCAATAAGGACAGGTCGATTCGCCGCCGTCCTCGACGATCGGCATATAGACACGCGGGTGCGAATTCCAAAGCGCCATCTCGGGCAGCGGACACGACAACGGTAAATCGCCGCGAGTCACCTCGTAACGGCGCCTGGCATTGGCGGGTTCGGGCACGTGGGTCGAGGGTGGCTCGTTCATGGTCGCGTGTTCCCGAAAGTGGACCCGGTATTTTAACGTGCGCCGCTGGATTGCTGCGTGGTTTTCTTCTCTAGCGGTAAAATCTTCGTCGCATACGCATGCGATTCGATCGCCTCGGTGCTGATGCGCACCTCCAGTTCGTCGCCGACCATCGGTACGCCGCCGCCCACGCCGAAATCGCTGCGCTTGAACGCGGTGGTGGCCGCAAAACCCAGCCCCGGCGCATTGATCATCGGATATAAACCGGCCTTGTTGAGCGTGACCTCCAGCGTCGCCGGCTTGGTCGTGCCGTGCACGGTGAGATTGCCATCGATCCTGAAACGATCCTTGCCCACCGGCGTCACCTCGTTGCTTTCGAAGGTGATGCTCGGATATTTCGCCACATCCAGAAAGCCGGTGCCCAGCAAATCCTTGTCCAGTGCCGGAACGTGGGTATCGATGCTGGCGACCGGGATGGTCACGCGCACCGACGAGGCGGACGGATCGGCCGCGTCGTAAATCAGCGTGCCTTGCGTTTTGCCGAACTGCCCGGTCGGATGCGAGAAGCCCAGGTGGCTCCAGGAAAACAGCACGTAAGTGTGGTTGGGGTCGAGCGTATAGGCGACCGGCGCGGCACTGGCCGCGGTCGAGGCGGCCATGTATGCGCCGATGAACATGGCGGAAAGGACGAGCTTCATGCGACAACTCCTCATGTGGTGGCTTACGAGTCCAGGTGCTTCAACGCCGCAAAACTGCACAACCGGGGTCAACTATGCGATAAGACCGTATCGACCTTACGACGTTCGAGGAGCCGGCGAATCGACATGCGGGAAGCCTGGATCATCACCGACGGCGCGGCCGGCAACGAGCGCCAGGCGCTGGCGCTGGCCGTCGCGCTCGGCGCACCCGCACGCGTGCTGGCGCTGCCATTGCGCGCGCCGTGGTCGTGGACCGCGCCGCGCGCGTTGCCGGGCGGACGGCTCGCGCTGGCCGCGCGCGATCGCGCGCAATTCGCCGCGCCCTGGCCGCAGCTCGTGATCGGCTGTGGTCGCAGCGCCGCGCTGTTGACGCGGCTGCTGCGCGGTTTGTCGCAACGCCATTGCCATACCGTGCAGATTCTCGATCCACGCATCGATCCGCGTCACTGGGACACGGTGATCGCGCCGCGGCACGATCGATTGTCCGGCGACAACGTGATCGCCACGCTGGGTTCCCTAAATCCGGTGGACGATGCATGGCTGGCGGCAGGGCGCGAAGCGTTTTCCGATCTCGGAACGCTACCATCACCGCGCATCGCGCTACTGCTCGGCGGTCCGCGTCGTGGTGTGACATTCGACGAGGCATATGCGAACGCACTGGCCGATGGCGTCATTGCGCGCGTGTCGCGGGACGGCGGCAGCGTGCTGGCGACCGCTTCGCGGCGCACGCCGTCGGCATTCGCGCAGATCCTGCGCGAAAGGCTGGCGCATCTGCCCGGCGTATTCTGGCGCAACGACGCGGACGGGCCGAATCCGTATCCCGGGCTGCTCGGCTGGGCAAATCGCGTCGTGGTGACACCGGATTCGGTCAACATGTTGTCGGAGGCCGCCGCCACCGGCGCGCCAGCACACACGCTCGTAAACGCGTCGCTGCCGGAGAAGCTGGCGCGCTTCCATGCCGCACTGCGCGAGCGTGACCTCCTGCACGATCTTGAATCCGATGCGGCACCGCCCGCAATGCCACTGCGTGAAACCGCGCAAGCGGCGGAGCAATTGCGCGAGCGGATCGCAACACATTTCTCGTCATCCGCTCGCCATTCCGGCTAAAACCGGAATGGTGTCAAGAGAAATCGAACCCCGCGTCGCGCGCGATGCGCAGCACATTCGCACTGGATTGCGCCAGCGTTTCGTCGCGCGGCACCACGCGTGGACGCGCATCCAGCGTGCTGCTGAGCGCGCGCGCCAGCAATTCTGCGTGCGCCCCGCGCAAGGCGTCCGCGTCTTGTCTCGACAACAGCGAGGTTTCCCCGCATGCGTCGATCAAACCCGGTGTGTCGGTGCATCCAGTCAACGCCGGGTGTTCGACGGCATGCTGCAAAACCAGGCCCTGCAGCAGGAATTCGATATCCAGCAGCGCGCCAGCGCCCTGCTTCAGATCGAGCTTTCTCGCATCGGAGCGATCGCGCTCGGCGCGCCATTGCACGCGCATCTTCACCACGTCCGCGATCACCTGCGCGGGGTCGCGCGATTGCGTCAGCAAGGCGGTACGTTCTTGCGCGAACGCGGCGATCAACGATGGGGCGCCGGCGATGCCGCGCGCGCGTACCAGCGCCTGATGCTCCCACGTCCAGGCGCGTTCGCGCTGATAGCCGACGAACGCGGTGAGACTTGCGACCAGCAGTCCTTTGCCGCCGTCGGGGCGCAGGCGCGTATCGACTTGATACAAACGTCCGCCGCGGGTCGACGCGGATAACCAATGTACCGCGCGCTGCGCCAGCCGCGCATACCAACGCGCGCCTTCCAGCGATCGCTCGCCATCACTGGATGATGCGCCACGCGCGGCGTCGTAGATGAAAACCAGGTCCAGGTCGGAGGCAAAGCCCAACTCGCAACCGCCCAGGCTGCCATAGCCCAACACCGCGAAGCCGGAGTCTTCGCCCATCAGACCGCCGTGCTGCGCGATCAACTCGCGCTCAGCCAGTTGCAACACCGCGCCGACCACCGCGGCTGATATCGCGGCGAGCCGGCGCGACGTGGTCACCGCATCGGCATGGCCGTCGCGTAACGCCAGCCCCGCGCGCAACGCGACGCTGTCGCGCCACTCGGCGATCGCGGACAGCGTCTCCTCTGGATCGTCGCCTTCGGAGGTTTCGAGAAACGCGAAAAGTTCAGCGGCGATGTCTTGGTCGCGCCGCGGCAGATATTCCAGTCTCGGGTCGAGCACATCGTCCAGCAGCAAAGGTTGCGCGATCACACGCGCGGCGAGCCACGCCTGTTCGGCGCAAAGACGCGCCAGTCGCGTGCGCGCGGCGGGCTGTTCCTCGAGCAACGCCAAGTACGCTGAGCGTCGCGCGATCGCCTGCACCAATTCGCACAACCGCGACAACGCGGCGCCGGGGGCGACGGTCGCGCGCGCCTCGTCGATCAGCGCCGGCATCAAATGCTCCAGTCGCCGCGTCGCGCGCGCGGACAATCCGCGCAAGCCGGCGACCTGCACCAGCGCCTGCGCTGCTCGGTCGCCCGGCGCGAAACCGGCGCTTTCCAGCTTCCGCGGGTCGATTGAATCCGCGCGCGCGTCGCGCCAGAGCGCTGCGCCGATCGTTTCCGGCGCGCTGGCGTCCGACTCGCCCGCGGCCTTTCCGGCCTCCGGCGCCAATACCGCCGTGAAGGCCTCGGTCACTGCCGCGCGGTGCGCCGCCAACGCGGCTTCCAGCGCCCGCCAATTCGGATATTCCAGCGTCGCCGCCAAGCGCGCGCGGATCAGCGGATCGTCCGGCAGATCGTGGGTTTGCTGATCGGCCAACATCTGCACGCGGTTCTCGATCCGGCGCAAAAATAAATACGCTTCGCGCAGCGTCTTAGCGCGCGCAGCAGGGAGGTAACCACGCGCGGCGCAGGCCTGCAATGCCGGCAACAATCCCTGCGCGCGTAGCGTCGGATCGCGGCCGCCGCGGATCAGTTGCTGCAATTGCACGATAAACTCAATCTCACGGATGCCGCCGGGACCGAGTTTCAGATGGTCGGCGAGATCGCGGCGCACGACCTCGGCGTCGATCAGCGTTTTCATCTCGCGCAGTCCCGCGTACGCGGTGTAATCGAAATAGCGGCGATACACGAACGGCTTCAACAGTTCGAGCAATTTCTTTCCCGTCGCGAGGTCACCCGCGACCGGACGCGCCTTGATCCATGCATAGCGCTCCCAATCGCGACCCTCGCGTTGATAGTACTGCTCCATCGCCGAGAACGACGCCGCCACGGGCCCTGCTTCGCCGAACGGCCGCAAGCGCAAATCCACGCGCGCGGCGATGCCCTCGCGGCTGGTTTCGGAAAGCAGCCGCACGAATTCGCGCGCGACGCGGGCGAAGAACTCGGCATTGTCGAGGCCATGCGTACCATCGGTGTTGCCGGCTTCCGGGTAGGCCAGAATCAAATCGACGTCGGAAGAAAAATTGAGTTCGCCGCCGCCGAGCTTGCCCAGCGCCATCACCACCAGCGATTGCGGCACGCCGTCGGCGTTGCGCGGCGTGCCGAAACGCACACGCATCGAGACTTCGGCGTGATGCAACGCGAATGCGACCAGGGTTTCATAAAGCGCGGTGGTGCCCGCCAGTGTGTCGGCGAGATCGTCTAGGCCGTTGACATCGCGAAACACCAAACGCGTGGCCTCGGCGCGGCGGAAACGGCGCAGCCGCGTGGCAACGTCATCGGCGCCCGCATGCAGCAGACCGGCACGCGCCGAAGCAGGCGCGGGATCGCGCAAGCGCGCCAACCCGGGCGGCGACAGCAACGTGGGGTCGCGGCGCAGCGCCTCGAACGCGAAATCGCTGGCAAGTAATAAACGGCGCAATCGTTGCGCCACGCCGGCGTCGTCGTGCAGGCGCACGTCCGCGGCGCGGCAGGCGACCGCAAGTTCCGCTTCGCGCTCATCGGCGAGCGCGGTCAACGCGGCCGCGGTCGCAGGGGTTGTGGGGGGCATCATTGCGCGATTATGCCGGGCCAACATCCGATTAATGACCCCGCGCTTACAGTCCGCGTCCTCCCAATTGTTTCGACATCCGCTTGCCATGCCATCCACGTTTGCAGAAAAGAGCCGCTCGCGCATATTGCGGATCGTATTGGTGGCGCTGCTGGCGATTTTGTTCGCGCTCGCTACCGGCTTGCTCGACGGCGATTCGGGCATGAATCCGGCCGCGCTGTTCAGCGCGCCGTGGCCTTTGCTCGCCAACGCGCTGCCGGGTTTGCTCTTGGCGCTGGTGCTGCTGG
>JBDTAJ010000118.1:0-13410 GCA_039924705.1 Rhodanobacteraceae bacterium | reverse complement strand
GAAAAGTGCGGTCATGGATGACCGTTTTCTGATCTTGGCGATTAGGGATGATCGCGACTCAGAGAGGTTTTAATGACCGCCAAATCAGATGCTTTCATTTTTTTCGGCGCCACTGGCGATCTGGCCTACAAGCAGATTTTTCCGGCGTTGCAGGCATTGATCCGCGACGAAGGTTTCGATCTTCCGATCATTGGCGTCGCCCGCTCGGAATGGAATCTGGAAAGACTGTGCGATCGCGCTCGGAAAAGCGTCAGTGAGCATGGCGGTGTCGACGAAAAAGCCTGCGGCAAATTATGCAAGCTGCTGCGTTTCGTCAATGGCGACTACAAGAATCAGACGACTTACGACGATCTCCGCAAGGTACTGGGCGGCGCGCAGCATCCGCTGCATTACCTGGCGATCCCGCCCAGCATGTTCGAGACCGTGGTCAAAGGCCTTTATGCCGCCGGCTGCGCAACCGGCGCACGGGTGGTGGTGGAAAAACCGTTCGGCCGCGATCTCGCCTCCGCGCGCGCCCTGAACCGCACGCTGCACAAGATTTTCCCCGAGGACGCGATTTTCCGGATCGACCATTATCTGGGCAAGGAGGCTGTGCAGAACCTCCTGTATTTCCGCTTCGCCAACACCTTCCTCGAACCCTTGTGGAACCGCACCTACATCGACAGCGTGCAGATCACGATGGCAGAGAGTTTCGGGGTGCAAGGCCGCGGACGTTTCTACGAAGAAGTCGGTTGTCTGCGCGACGTGGTGCAAAACCACATGTTGCAGGTGCTGGTGCTGCTGGCGATGGACGCGCCAACCAGCCACGACGGCGAAGCCATGCGCAGCGAGAAACTGCGGCTGCTGCGCGCGATCCGCCCGCTCGACCCGAAAGAAGTCGTGCGCGGACAATTCCGCGGTTATCGCGGCGAGGACGGCGTGGCGAAAAACTCAAAGGTGGAAACCTTCGCGGCGCTGCGGTTGCATGTCGACACCTGGCGCTGGCAGGGCGTGCCGTTCTACATCCGCGCCGGCAAGGAATTGCCGGTCACCTGCACCGAGGTGTTCGTCGGCCTCAAATGTCCGCCGCTACCGGTGTTCGACAAGATCGCGCCGAAACAATCGAATTATTTCCGTTTCAGGCTGAGTCCGGACGTGGTGATCTCCGCCGGCGCGCGCGTCAAGGTGCCGGGCGAAGCGATGCGCGGCGAGAACGTGGAACTGATCGCGCGCCAGCACCCCAAACGCCAGCGGCTGCCGTACGCGCGCTTGTTGGGCGACGCGCTACGCGGCGACGCGGAATTGTTCGGTCGCGACGATGGCATCGAAGCGGCGTGGCGCGTGATTGACCCCGCGCTTGACGATGCGGAGCCGGTGACGCTCTATAACCCCCGCACCTGGGGCCCGGCCGTCGCCGGCGATCTGGTCGATGCGCAAGGCTGGCACGACCCTGTGGTGCAGAAGGCTCCGCAAGCATGAGCGAATCGGTCGGTCTCGTCTTCCTGTTCGACGTCGATAACACGTTGCTCGACAACGATCGCGTGCACGACGGTCTCGGCGCGCATATCGAGCGCGTGTTCGGCGCGTTCGGCCGCGATCGCTACTGGGCGATCTACGAGGATCTGCGAAAGCAACTCGGTTATGCGGATTATCTGGGCGCAATGCAGAAGTTCCGGTTGGAGTGCGATGACAATCCGCACGCGCTGGAACTAGCCGCGTTTCTGCTCGACTATCCTTTTCCCGAATGTCTGTATCCGCGCGCGCTGGAGGCTGTGCGCGATCTGGCGCGGCTCGGTACCACGGTGGTGCTTTCGGATGGCGACGCGGTGTTGCAACCTCGCAAGATCGCGGTGTCCGGTATCGCCGATGCGGTCGAGGGCCGGCAGCTGATCTACGTGCACAAGGAAACCATGCTGGACGATGTCGAACGGCGTTATCCGGCCAAGCACTACGTGATGGTCGAGGACAAGCTGCGCGTGCTGGACGCGATCAAGCAGCATTGGCGCGAGCGCGTCACCACGGTATTTGTGCGTCAGGGCCACTACGCCGACGATCCGAAATCGCTGGCCGAATATCCGCCCGCGCAGTGGATGCTCGATGGCGTCGGCGACCTGGTCGGGCGCGGCATCGGCGATTTTCTTTTTTGAGAAGGAGCGGTTTGGAAAGCGTGGCGAGCGAAGGCAGATTGCGTACCGTCGGAGCGCAGGAACCGGAGTGTACCCGTTAGTACATGAGGATTCCGAGCACCGCCTGCATGCGAGACGCCGAGCGCAAGTAGCTTTGCAAACTGCTCAAGCAAGGCCTGACGGCCGGGAGTGAACAAATGAACCCCACCCAGCAATTGCACGACCTCGGCCAAAGCCTGTGGCTGGACAACATCACCCGCAAAATCCTCGACGATGGCACGCTGGAGCGTTACATCGACGACGACGCGGTGACCGGCCTCACCTCCAATCCCACCATTTTCGATCATGCGATCAAGGAAGGCGACGACTACGACGATTCGATCGAGGAGAAAGCCGCCAACGGCAAATCCGGCGAGGAATTGTTTTTTGAACTCGCGCTGGAGGATCTCACCCGTGCGGCGAATCTGTTCCGTCCGGCCCACGAAAAAACCAAAGGACTGGACGGTTGGGTATCGCTGGAAGTCTCGCCGTTGCTGGCTGACGACATCCAAGGCACGATCACCGCCGCCGCGCAATTGCACGCACAAGCGCAGTGCGAAAACCTTTTCATCAAGATTCCGGGCACGCCTGCTGGCGTGCCGGCGATCGAGGAGTCCATCTTCAACGGCGTGCCGATCAACGTCACGTTGTTGTTTTCGCGTGAGCAGTATCTTGCGGCCGCGCAGGCGTATCTACGGGGCATCGAGCGGCGCATCGCCGCCGGGCGCGATCCCAAAGTGGGTTCGGTCGCGTCCTTGTTCGTCAGCCGCTGGGATGTCGCGGTGGCCGACAAGGTGCCGGCGGAATTGAAGAACCGGCTCGGCACCGCAATCGCGCAGCGCACCTACAAGGCGTATCGCGAATTGTTGACGTCGCCACGTTGGCAAAAACTCGCCGCAACCGGCGCACAGCCCCAGCGCATGCTGTGGGCCAGTACCGGCACCAAGGACCCGGATGCATCGGACATCCTTTATGCCGAAGCGCTGGCCGCGCCCGACACTATCAACACCATGCCGGAGAAGACCCTGTTGGCATTCGCCGAACACGGCCGGCTCGGGCAACCGATGGCGGAAGACGGCGGCGATGCGGAGCAGGTCATCGCGCGCTTCAACAAGGCCGGCGTCGACGACGCCCAACTCGCCGAGCAATTGCAGCGCGAGGGGGCGCAGTCGTTCGACAAATCCTGGAACGAGCTGCTGGAGCGCATCGAGAAAAAAAGCGACGAGCTGGCGCCCGATCGAAGCCGGAGCGCGCAACGATGAGCGCGCGCGATGCAAAAACGCCGTCGCTGACCGCATCGCCACCATGGCGCGCGCTGCGCGCGCACTGGAACGAACTGCGCGGCGCCACGCTCAAGCAACTGTTCACGGATGATCCCAAGCGCGGCGAGCGCTATACCGCGGAAGGCGCGGGGCTTTATCTCGATTATTCCAAGAACCTGGTTATCGACGAAACGCTTCGCTTGCTGCAGCGGCTGGCCAGCGCGCGCGGTGTGGCCGCGCGGCGCGACGCGATGTTCCGCGGCGACAAGATCAACGAGACCGAAAAACGCGCGGTGTTGCATATCGCGCTGCGCGCGCCCCGCAACGAGAGAATCGAGATGGACGGCAAGAACATCGTGCCGGAAGTGCACGAAGT
Source organism: Rhodanobacteraceae bacterium (assembly GCA_039924705.1). Lineage (GTDB taxonomy): Bacteria > Pseudomonadota > Gammaproteobacteria > Xanthomonadales > Rhodanobacteraceae > 66-474. The sequence continues at coordinate 9,628 of JBDTAJ010000118.1, read as the reverse complement.
GCTCGATCGCATGGCCGCCTTCTGCGACAAGGTGCACAGCGGCGAATGGAAGGGGCACTCGGGAAAATCCATCCGCAACGTGATCAGCATCGGCATCGGCGGCTCCGATCTCGGCCCCGTGATGGCTTACGAAGCGCTGCGCGATTACAGTCGACGCGACATGCAATTCCGCTTCGTTTCCAATGTCGACCCCACCGATTTCGTAGAGGCCACGCGCGATCTCAATCCCGAGGAAACGCTGTTTATCGTTTGCTCCAAGACCTTCACCACACTGGAAACCCTGACCAACGCGCGCGCCGCGCGTGGTTGGTGCCTGCAAAAACTTGGCGACGATGCGGCGGTCGCCGAACACTTCGTCGCGGTGTCGACCAACGCGAAGGAAGTGCGCGCGTTCGGTATCGACACCGACAACATGTTCGGTTTCTGGGATTGGGTCGGCGGACGCTATTCGATGGATTCCGCGATTGGATTGTCGACCATGCTTGCGATCGGACCGGATAACTTCCGCGCCATGCTGACGGGATTCCATGCGATGGACCAGCATTTCAAACACACGCCGGCCGAGAGAAATCTGCCGTGGCTGATGGCGCTCATTTCGACGTGGTACGGCGATTTCTTCGGCGCTCAAACCTGTGCGGTGCTTCCGTACGCGCAATACCTGAAACGCTTTCCCGCGTACCTACAACAGTTGACGATGGAGAGCAATGGCAAGCACGTCACGCTCGACGACGCGCATGTCGATTATCAAACCGGGCCGATCTACTGGGGCGAGCCGGGCACCAACGGCCAGCATTCGTTCTATCAACTGATCCATCAGGGCACGCGGCTGATCCCCTGCGACTTCATCGGCTTTTGTCAGCCCTTGAATCCGCTGCACGATCAACACGATTTGCTGATGGCCAACGTGTTCGCGCAATCCGAAGCGCTGGCTCTCGGGAAAACCCTGCAGCAGGTGCGATCGGAAGGAACGCCAAGATGGCTGGCGCCGCATCGCGTCTGCGAGGGCAATCGGCCCAGCAACACGATTCTTGCGCAACGGTTGACCCCGCACACGCTGGGCGTGTTGGTCGCGCTGTACGAACACAGTGTGTTTGTGCAGGGCGTGATCTGGAACATCGATTCGTTCGATCAGTGGGGCGTGGAACTGGGCAAGCAGCTCGCCAAGAAAGTGATTCCGCAATTGCAGGACACGCACGCATCGAAGCTCGACCACGACAGTTCGACCAATGCACTGATCCGCCGCTACCGCGCTTTACGTGGCGCACCGATTGGTGACAGGGCATGAGCGAGAAGATCAGTCCGTTGGCGGGCAAGCCCGCGCCCAAATCGCTGCTGGTCGATATCGGCAAACTGTTGAACGCTTATACGGATAAGCGCCCCGATCCTTCCAATCCGGCGCAGCGTGTGGCGTTCGGCACCTCGGGGCATCGCGGCACATCGCTGGATGGCAGCTTCAACGAATGGCATATCCTGGCCATCACCCAGGCGATCTGCGATTACCGCCAAAAAGAGGGCGTCGATGGCCCGGCGTATCTGGGCATCGACACGCACGCGCTATCGCAACCCGCCTTCCGAAGCGCACTGGAGGTGCTGGTGGCTAACGGTGTCGCCACGCTGATCGCGAAGGACAATGAGTTCACGCCCACGCCCGCGATCTCGCACGCGATCCTGACCCACAATCGCGATCGCAAAAACGGACTTGCAGACGGCATCGTGGTGACGCCGTCGCACAATCCGCCCGACAACGGCGGCTTCAAGTACAACCCGGTCAACGGCGGTCCGGCCGATACCAGGATCACCGGCTGGATCGAACGCCAAGCCAACGCGTATCTGGAAAAGAGACTCGACGGCGTCAAGCGGATGCCGTTCGATCAGGCCCTCCGCGCGGACAGCACGCGCGAACACGATTTTATCGATGCGTACGTTTCCGATCTCGCCAACGTGATCGACTTCGGCGCGATCCGCGGCGCGGGACTGCATCTGGGCGTCGATCCGCTGGGTGGGGCAGGGGTGCACTACTGGGCGCCGATCGCGCATAAGTACAAGCTTGATCTGACTGTGGTGAGCGAGGAAGTCGATCCGCAATTCGCGTTCATGACCGTGGATTGGGACGGCCAGATCCGGATGGACCCATCCTCTCCCTATGCGATGCAGCGATTACTCGCGCTCAAGGACAAGTACGACGTGGCGTTCGCCTGCGACACCGACCACGACCGCCACGGCATCGTCACCCGCGGCGCGGGCCTGCTGCCGTCCAATAACTATCTCGCGGTGATGATCGATTACCTGTTCCGCCGTCGCGAACGCTGGCCTAAAAACGCAGCGGTCGGCAAGACCGTTGTCAGCAGCGCGATGATCGATCGTGTGGCGAAGCAACTGAATCGCAGGCTTTACGAAGTGCCGGTCGGCTTCAAGTGGTTCGCGGATGGTTTGCTGGACGGTTCGCTGGGTTTCGGCGGCGAGGAGAGCGCGGGCGCATCGTTCCTGCGCATCGATGGCTCGGGGTGGACCACCGACAAGGACGGCATCGTGCCGGCGTTGCTGTCGGCGGAAATCACCGCGCGCGAGGGCCACGATCCGGCGATCGCGTATCATAAATTGACGCAGGCACACGGCGAGTCATTCGCCGATCGCGTACAGGCCAAGGCCAATGCGCAGCAGAAACAGAAATTGTCGAAGCTGTCGCCGGACGGCATCGAGATCGACCAATTGGCCGGAGAGAAGATCGACAAGGTGCTCGATCGCGCACCTGGCAACGACGCACCAATCGGCGGCATCAAGGTGATCGCGCCAAGCGGCTGGTTCGCGGCGCGCCCATCGGGCACCGAGGATATCTACAAGGTCTACGCGGAGAGCTTCCGCGACAAGGCGCATCTGCAAACGATTCTGGAAGAGGCGCAAAAGATCGTCGACAAGGCGATCGCATGAACTCGTTCCCGTTGAGAACAATCCCATGACAACGAAATTCAAAGTGGGCGACCACGTCGGCTGGAACTCCGAGATCGGCCACGTGAGTGGCAGGATCATCAAGGTGCAGACCAGGGATTTCGATTACAAAGGCCATACCCATCACGCCAGTGCGGACGAGCCGCAATACGAGATCAAGAGCGACAAGACCGATCACATCGCGGCGCACAAGGGTTCGGCCTTGCGCAGGTTGAAGGATTGACGGCCGTGTCGATTCCGCGGTTTCCCGTTCGTCGCATGGACAGGAGCCGAAGTGCCGGCTCCCATCCCGACCCGCGAGGAACCGACCATGCAATTGAATCCTTATCTCTTTTATGACGGGCAGTGCGAGCCCGCGTTCAAGCTGTATCCCCAGGTGCTGCACGGTGACATCACCGCGATGATGCGCCACGGCGGCGCGCCGGGTTGTGAGGACATGCCGGCGGGAAGTGCGTAACTGGACCATCCACGCATGCCTGAAGATCGGCGATTTGACGCTGATGGCCTCGGATGCCTGTCCGCCGCAGCATCCGTATCAACGCCCGCAAGGCATATCGGTGGCGCTCGCGATCAACACCGTGGCCGAGGCCGAGCGCATCTTCAAAGCGCTGGCCGAGCAGGGTACCGTGTTGCAACCGCGGGAGAAATCCTTTTTCGCTGCATGCTTCGGTATGCTGGTCGACCGCTTCGGCATTCCTTGGATGATCACCTGCGAGAGGGATGTCTGAAGCGCTCGAACCCGGCCGATGGCAAAATAGTCTTTCTAACCCATCGACGAACAGTGAGATCCTCATGGCCTATCTGCTGCTGATCCTGGAACAGCGCGACGACCGCAACAAACGGACGGAAGCCGAAGGGCAGGTGGCGTACGACAGCATGTCGCATTGGCGCGAGCAGTTGCGGCAACGCGGTGTGCTGCAAACCGCGGAAGCCCTGCGGCCCGACCGCGATGGCGTGCGCCTCAGCAAGCGCAACGGCAAGCGCACGGTCGTGGACGGGCCGTTCGCCGAGTCCAAAGAAATGGTCGGCGGGTTTTTCCTGCTCGATTGCAAAAGCCGAGAAGAAGCGCTCGCGATCGCGGAGGAATGCCCGGCGGCCGAATACGCGGCGGTTGAGGTGCGCGAGTTGGCGCCTTGCTACGTGAAGTGACGCACTTGCAGTAACCAATCGATGATGGTCTGATCGGTCGTCATGACGACGGCCGATATCCATCGCAGCATCGACGCGGTCTGGCGTATCGAATCGCCGCGGCTGATTGCGGGGCTGGCGCGCATGACGCGCGATGTCGGCACCGCCGAGGAACTGGCGCAGGACGCGCTGGTCGTGGCGCTGGAAGCGTGGCCAAAGTCGGGCGTGCCGGACAATCCCGGCGCCTGGCTTATGACCACCGCCAAGCGTCGCGCGATCGACCAATTGCGCCGCAACAAACTGATTGCGCGCAAGCATGAGCAGATCGGTTACGAACTGGAAGCCGGGCAGGGCGACGACGCGCCATATCCTCCCATGGACCTCGACGACGACATCGGCGACGATCTGCTGCGGCTAATGTTCACGGCCTGCCACCCGGTGCTGTCCACCGAAGCGCGTGTGGCGCTGACGCTGCGCCTGCTCGGCGGCCTGACCACAACCGAAATCGCGCGCGCGTATCTGGTGCCGGAGCCGACCATCGCGCAACGTATCGTGCGGGCCAAACGCACTTTGTCGAATGCGGGTGTGCCGTTCGAGGTGCCAGGCGCGGAAGAACGCGAAGCGCGCTTGTCGTCGGTGCTGGAAGTCATCTATCTCATTTTCAACGAAGGCTACGCCGCCACCGCCGGCGAAGACTGGCTGCGGCCGGCGCTGTGCGAGGACGCGCTGCGGCTCGGCCGCGTGCTGGTCGGCTTGATGCAAATGGAACCGGAGGTGCACGGCCTGCTCGCATTGATGGAATTGCAAGCTTCGCGCGCCCACGCGCGCGTGGACGGATCGGGCGAACCCATCCTGCTGCTGGACCAGAACCGCGCGCGTTGGGATCGATTGTTGATCCGGCGCGGCCTGCTTTCATTGGAACGTGCTGAAAAATTCGGCGGCGATCACGGGTTCTACGCTTTGCAGGCCGCGATCGCCGCCTGCCATGCGCGCGCCATTAACGCGGATGAAACCGATTGGTCGCGCATCGCCGCGCTGTATGCGCAACTCGCCGAGATCGCGCCATCGCCGGTGATCGAACTCAACCGCGCGGTGGCGGTGGCGATGGCTTCCGGCCTCGCGGCCGGGCTCGAACTGGTCGATGCGCTGGCCGACGAGCCATCACTCGCGAATTACCACTTGCTCCCCAGCGTTCGCGGCGATCTGCTCGGCAAGCTCGGCCGCCACGCCGAGGCTCGAGTAGAATTCGAGCGCGCGGCAGCGATGACGCAGAACGCGCGGGAGCGGAGTTTGCTTCTGAAACGCGCAAAAACTTATTCATCGAGGTGACGTTTCATTAGGTATCCTCCTTGCTTGTCCTTATTACGGACAATGGGCGCGCGCCATGCAGGAATACGATGCGACACCTTGGACCGTTGGCCTGATTACGGCCGGAGCCTTCGTCCTTGGACTGCTGTTTTGGGCGGCGACGTCGTTCGTGCAGGCTCAAAATCCAAAGGCGGAGTGGGCGCCTGTGTCACCTGTCGGTGTTCCTGTAGGTGGGCAGCATACGGCTATCCAGATTGATGAAGCGCTTAAGAATTTGCAGCGTCAGGAAGCGACTCGCATGGCTCAACAGGCTCGACAGAATCGAGACAACGCCGCACGCGCTCGTGGATTGAATCCCGCGAAACCGATGCAACCCGGTGACCAATGCATCGATGGGACGATAGTGCATGTGGTCAAGGTCAATGGCGTACCCACTTATACGCAAGATGTGCAGGGCTATCGCCGAACCGCATGCGGATAGAATGCCACTGTTTGGAAACGACGCAAATGCCTATTATGTAAAATAATAGATTGACTCAACCAATCCCACGGCGGTTATTGACGTTTGCTCCGGAAGAACGCTCGCAGCAACCCGCTCGCCTCCTCCTCCAGCAAACCGCCTTGGACCTCGATTCGATGGTTATGGCGCTTGGACACCAACGTATCGAACACACTGCCGGCCGCGCCGGTCTTGGGATCGCTGGCCGCGTATACGACGCGAGCCACGCGCGCGTGTACCAGCGCCATCGCGCACATCGCGCAGGGTTCCAGCGTGACGTAGAGCGTCGCGTTCGGCAGACGGTGGTTGCCGAGGCGCTGGCCGGCATCGCGCAACGCGGCGATTTCCGCGTGCGCGGACGGATCGCTCAGGGCGATATTGCGATTCCAGCCCTCGCCGATAACATTGCCGTCTCGCACCAATACGGCGCCGACCGGTACTTCGCCCTCGGCATCGCGGGCGTGCACGGCAAGCTCCAAAGCGCGGCGCATCCAACGCTCATCCGGGGCGGGAAACCATGCATGAGGCGGGTTTATTGACGTAGCGATTGTCATTTCAGAAGGTTATAGACAATTGTTGAGAAACGCGAAGGTGCTAGACGCGGACAGCGCATTGCCAAGTTATTGATTTCCCTATTCCCATTCGATCGTCGCGGGCGGCTTGCCGCTGATGTCGTACACCACACGCGAAATACCGTGTAATTCATTGATGATACGTAGGGAAACTTGCTCCAAAAACTCGTATGGCAGGTGCGCCCAACGCGCGGTCATGAAGTCGATGGTCTGCACCGCACGCAGCGCGATTACCCATTCGTAGGCGCGGCCGTCGCCAACCACGCCCACCGATTTCACCGGCAGGAATACCGCGAAGGCCTGGCTGACCTCGTCGTACAAATTCGCCTTGCGCAATTCCTCGATGAAGATACGGTCAGCTTGTGCCAGCAGCTGCGCGTATTCGCGCTTGACCTCGCCCAAAATGCGCACGCCCAAGCCCGGCCCCGGGAACGGATGGCGGTGGACCATCTCGCTCGGCAAGCCGAGTTCGACGCCGATTCGGCGCACTTCGTCTTTGAACAATTCGCGCAAGGGTTCCACCAGCTGCATCTTCATGCGCTCGGGCAGGCCACCGACATTGTGGTGGCTTTTGATGACGTGCGCGTCGCCGGTCTTGCCGCCGGCCGATTCGATCACGTCCGGGTAGATCGTACCCTGCGCCAGCCACTTCACGTCCTGCAGCTTGTGTGCTTCCTCGTCGAACACGTCCACGAACAATTTGCCAATCGTCTTGCGCTTGGCTTCGGGATCGGCGACACCTGCCAGTGCTGTGAAAAATCGCTCGGCGGCGTCGACGCGGATCACGCGCACACCCATATGGCGGGCCATCGTATCCATCACCTGCTCGCCCTCGCCCGCCCGCAACAGGCCGGTGTTGACGAACACGCAGGTCAACTGCTCGCCGATCGCCTTTTCAAGTAATGCAGCGACGACGGATGAATCCACGCCGCCCGACAATCCCAGCAACACCTTGTCGGTGCCGACTTGCGCGCGCGCGCGCGCGATCAGAGCCTCGATGATATTGGCGCTCGTCCACAGCGTCGCACAGTCGCAAACGCCCACCACGAAGCGGCGCAGGATCCCCGCGCCATGTCGCGTGTGGGTGACCTCCGGGTGAAACTGCAAGCCATACCAGCGGCGCGCGTCATCGGCGATCGCTGCGATCGGCACGGATTCGGTTTCAGCGATGACTTTGAAACCCTGCGGCAACGCAGTGACGCGATCGCCGTGCGACATCCATACATCCTGCGGCGCGTCGTCGGTTGCATCTATCGCATCCAAGAGCGGCGATGATGCGGTTAGGCGAATCCGCGCGTGGCCGAACTCTCGGGTATGTCCGCCTTCCACCCTGCCGCCCAACTGCATCGCCATCGCCTGCATGCCGTAGCAGATGCCGAGGATCGGCGCGTTCAACTCGAACACTTGTTCCGGAATGCGCGGTGCATTCGGCTCGATCGCCGATTCCGGGCTGCCGGAGAGGATCACGCCTTTCGGCGCGAAGCGCGTGATTTCTTCCGCGTCTTGATCCCACGCCCAGATTTCGCAGTACACGCCGATCTCCCGCACGCGCCGCGCGATTAGTTGCGTGTATTGCGAACCGAAATCGAGGATCAGGATTTTGTCGGAATGAATGTCAGCCATAAAGCGGAAGTGGGTAGTGGGAAATAGGAAGTTGGAAAGCGAATTGTCGGATAGCGCCGGATTTACTTCCCACTACCTACTTCCTACTTCCGCTCTCAATCCATCTGGTAATTCGGCGCCTCCTTTGTGATCTGCACATCGTGTACGTGCGCCTCGCGGATGCCGGCGCCGGTGACGCGCACGAATTGCGGCTTGCTGCGCATCTCCTCGATATTGGCGCAACCGCAGTAGCCCATCGAGGAACGCAGGCCGCCGGTCAGTTGATGGATGATGCTGCGCAGCGACCCGCTGTATGGCACGCGGCCCTCGATGCCTTCCGGCACCAGCTTGTCGGCGTCGGTCTCGTCCTGGAAATAGCGATCGCTCGAGCCTTTCTGCATCGCGCCCAGCGAGCCCATGCCGCGATAACTCTTGTATGAGCGGCCCTGATACAACTCGATCTCGCCCGGCGCTTCCTCGGTGCCGGCGAACATCGAGCCCAGCATCACGGTGGATGCGCCCGCTGCGAGCGCCTTGGCGATGTCGCCGGAATAGCGGATGCCACCATCGGCGATCAGCGGAATCTCGTCCTGCAATGCTTCGGCGACCATTGCGATCGCGGTGATCTGCGGCACGCCGACACCGGCGACGATGCGCGTGGTGCAGATCGAACCCGGTCCCACGCCGACCTTGACCGCATCCACGCCGAGATCAACCAGCGCGCGCGCGGCCTCCACGGTGACGATATTGCCGGCGATCAACTGCATGTGGGGGAAGTTTTGTCTGATCCAACGTACGCGATCGAGCACGCCCTGCGAATGCCCGTGCGCGGTATCCACCACGATCACGTCCACGCCGGCCTCGGCCAGCGCGATCACGCGCGCCTCGGTGTCGCCGCCCACGCCGACCGCCGCGCCCACGCGCAGACGTTCGTGGTCATCTTTCGCCGAATGCGGATTGTCGCGCGCCTTCTGGATGTCCTTGACGGTGATCAGCCCGCGCAACTCGAACGCGTCGTTGACCACCAGCACCTTCTCGATGCGGTGCTTGTGCAGGAGCGCGATCACCTCGTCCTCGCCCGCGCCCTCCTTCACCGTGACCAGCTTGTCCTTGCGGGTCATGATGTTCTTGACCGGGTCCTCGGGTTTCTTCTCGAAGCGCAGATCGCGGCTGGTGACGATGCCGACCAGCTTGTCGCCATCGACCACCGGCACGCCGGAGATGTTGTTGGCACGCGTGACCTGCATCACTTCGCCGATCGAGGTCAGCGGGCCGACCGTCAGCGGATCGCGGATCACGCCGGCCTCGAACTTCTTGACCAGCCGCACTTCGGCCGCTTGTCGTTCGATCGGCATATTCTTGTGGATGATACCGATGCCGCCGCACTGCGCCATGGTGATGGCTAGGCGGGCCTCGGTGACGGTGTCCATCGCCGAGGACACCACCGGGATGTTCAAGCGGATCTTGCGGGTGAGGCGCGTGCCGGTATCGACGTCGCGCGGCAGCACACTCGAATGAGCGGGTACGAGGTAAACGTCGTCGTAGGTCAGGGCCTCGGCGAGGATGCGCATGG
>JBDTAJ010000117.1:0-8076 GCA_039924705.1 Rhodanobacteraceae bacterium | reverse complement strand
TGGCTGAAATCGATATGCAGCACCGGCCCGCCTTCCGCGTCGCAAAAACTACCGGCCCGGCCATGCGTGTAATCGATCAATTGATCCGGCACGGCCAACGCGCGCGGCGGCATGTCGGCGCGGATGCCGCCGACCGCGTTGATGCCAACGATGCGGAGCGCGCCCAGCACGTGCAGCGCGGCGAGATTGGCACGGTAGTTGATGCCGTGCGGCGCAATGGTATGCGCCTCGCCGTGACGCGCCAGAAAGGCAACGGATCGACCGGCGAGTTTCCCGATAACGATCGCCGCCGATGGCGCACCCCAACGTGTCGTGACTTCGTGGCGCTCGACATCGGTCAACCCGGGAAACGCATACAAGCCGGTGCCGCCGATGATCGCAAGGTCGATATGGTGCATGTCAGCCCCCGCGCAGCGCGTAAATGCCCGGCAAATTGCGTCCCTGCTCGTGGTAATCCATCCCGTAACCGAACACGTAGCGATCCGGCACCTGCACGCCGACGAAATCCGCGGCGAACCCTGATAAGCGGCGATCGTGGCATTTTTCGCACAACACCGCGATCAGCACCCGACGCGCGCCTTCGGCCAGACAGGCCTCGCGCAATGCGGCCAACGTGTGGCCCTGGTCCAAAATGTCGTCCGCCAGAATCACAGTGCGGTTGCGCATCGGCATGTCGGGTTTGCGCAGCCAGTGCAACTCGGCGCCTTGCGTGCCGCCGCGGTAGCGTGTGGCGTGCACGTAATCGAATTGCAGATCGCAGCCGATCGACAGCGCCAGGGGGCCGGCAAAGATCAATCCTCCGTGCAGCACCGTCAGAAACAAAGCGCGCTCGCCGTCCAACACACGCGTGATCTGCGCGCCCAGCCGCGCGATCGCCGCTTCCAGCACGCTGCGATCGTGGATCAGTTCGGCAGATTCGAGCGCTGCCGCGAGCGGATGCGCCATGCTCATGCGGCGCGCTCCGCGGTTTCGTTTTCCAGAGTGCGCAGCGCCGCGACGAACACGACGTGTTGCGGATTGTCTTGCAGCGATTCCCATGTGCTGGCAACGGTGCCGCACAATGCGCCAAGACGCTCCGGCGCACTGGGCAGGCGTCCGCGCACGGCAGCGATCGATTCGTCCACCAATGCCGGCGAACACACCAGCACCAGATCGCAACCGGCATCCAGATGCGCATTCACCCGCGCGCCGACGCCGCCGGCCGGTTCCGCCGCGGCCATGCCAACGTCGTCGCTGAAGATAGCGCCGGCGAATCCCAGTTCGCCGCGCAACACATCCTCGACCCACATCCGCGAGTAGCCGGTGGGCAGAGCGTCGACCGCCGGATAAATGACGTGCGCCAGCATCACCGCTTCCGCACCGGCGACGAAACCCTCGACGAACGGAACCATGTCGCTGATGCGCAGCGTGGCGAGATCGCGCGGATCGACCGCCGTATCGAAGTGGGTATCCTCGGCCACCGATCCATGTCCGGGGAAATGTTTAAGCGTCGCCGCCATGCCTGCCAGCCGCATCCCGCGCAGGTACGCCGCACCGAGTTCGGCGACGACGTGCGGGTCGGCGTGAAACGCGCGCGTGCCGATCGCACGATTGCCGCGTGCGAGATCCACTACAGGCGCGAACGACAAATCGATATCACATGCGCGCAGCTCGCTGGCCATCAGCCACGCGTGCATCTCGGCCATCCGTAGCGCGGCAGCGCGATCGCGATCGTACAACGCGCCGATAGCCGTAAGGGGTGGCAGGCGGGTGAAGCCATCCTCGCGGAAGCGTTGCACCGGGCCGCCTTCCTGATCGACGCAGGTCGGGAATAGACCGGGCCGCGCCTCGCGAATCGCTCCGATAAGTTCGGCCAGCTGCGCGCGCGAAGCGAAGTTGCGCGAAAACAGGATCGCGCCGGTAACTGCCGGCGTATCGAGCCGCTGCCGGTCGCGCTCGGTCAGTTCCAGTCCTTCAACTCCGATCACCAGCATAGACATTTGTCCCGGCGCAAATACGCATGATGCCGTAGCACGACCTTTGGCGCAGCAATTTTGCGGGCTTTTCTATCGCTCGAACAGCGCGATCGACTCCACATGTGCGGTGTGCGGAAACATATCCATCACACCAGCTGCGGCGAGCCGGAAGCCGTACCGTCGCACCAGCGCACCGGCATCCCGCGCCAGCGAAGCCGGATGACAGGATACGTACACGACGCGCCGCACGGATTTTCCCGGCAGGTGTTCGAGCAGCGCCGCAGCGCCGGTGCGCGGCGGATCGAGCAGCCACTTGTCCCATTCGGCGCGTGCCCAGGATGCGCCGCGCGGATCGTGGGCCAGATCGCCGACGATGAATTCGGCGTTGGCGATGCCATTGCGCTGCGCGTTGGTGCGTGCGCGCTCGATCAGGCCGTGATCAGCTTCCACGCCGCAAACAACGCGCGCGCGACGCGCGAGCGGCAGCGAGAAATTGCCGAGCCCGCAGAACAGATCGAGGACGCGATCACCCGGTTGTGGATCGAGCAGTTGCAACGTGTGATCGATCATGGCCGCATTCAACCCCGCGTTGACCTGTACGAAATCCAGCGGCGTGAAATGCAAACCGAGATTGTAGGCCGGCAAGCGATAATGCAGATCGACTGCTTGCAAGGACAGCGGATGCACACTGTCATTGCCGTCCGGTTGCAACAAGATCGTGAAGCCGTGTTCGCGGCCGAACACGCCGAGCTTGTCGAGATCGGTCTGCGACAAGGCATGCAGATGCCGAAACACCAGCGCATAGGCATCATCGCCGGCGGCGAATTCGATCTGCGGGATCGACGCCGCGCCGTCCAGTGAATTCAATAGCGCGCCGAGCGCGTCGAGTTTCAAGCCGAGCGCGGGATGTAGCACTTCGCAGCGGGTCAGATCCGCGACGAAACGCGGATCGCGCTCACGGAAACCCACCAGCGTTTTGCCCTTCTTGGCGACGTGTTTGACCGACAATCGCGCGCGGCGGCGATAGCCCCAGGGTTCCGCCGTCAATGGCAGCAGCCAGCGTTGCGGCTCGATCTTGCCGATGCGCGCGAAGTTCTCCGACAGCACACGCTGCTTGGCGATGATCTGCGCACCGGACGAAAGATGTTGCAAGACGCAGCCGCCGCAAACACCGTAATGGACGCAGCGCGGCGCCACGCGGTCGTTCGACGCCTGCAGCACTTCCTCGCACTGCGCCTCGTCGAATTGCCGGCGCTTGCGCACGATCCGCGCGCGCACGCGTTCACCCGGCAGCGCGTCGGCGATGAACACGGCCTTGCCGGCGACGCGCGCCACGCCGCGGCCGTCGTGGGAAAGATCGGCGATGTCGGTTTCGAATTTAGTCATACCAATATCGTCATTCCCGCGAAAGCGGGAATCCAGTATCTTTCCCAAGATTGGCTGGGTTCCGCTCGCTGCCGCGAGCGGGCTACTTTTGTTTGGGCAAAAGTGGCCAAAACCGTTGCGCTTGGACGCGATGGTCTCGGCAACGTCGTGTTGCTTCGGCTGTGCTTCTCGGCGTCGCGTACAGCGCGAATACGCGCTCATTGACGGCCATCCTTGGCCTGCGCACCAAGCTCGTCAAAGTAATCGGTCAAATCCGTTATTTTTGAACCCATCCGCCCGACGTATTCTGCACATACCAACCCGAATGCGCGCGCTCAAGCCACTGCTTGGCGAAGGTTTCGCGGATACGGCGCTCCCATTCTGGATGGCCATTGGCGGCGGCGATCTGCTGATACAGCGCGGTACGGTCGCGATTCTCATCGACGACCGCCTGGTTCATTTGCACGCGTGCGGAAAGCGGCGCCTTGGATTCGTCGTGCACACCGACCATGCCGTCGCGGGTATAACCGACCGCACCGGAATCCAGCAGCGACTTCAGCATACTCTCGTAGCGCGCCTTCATGCTGGCCTGCAGCGCCTCGATCTGTGGTGTGCTGACCTTGATGTCGAGCTGCAACTCCGCGGCCTGCGCCGCGGGAATCAGCATATCCAGCACGCGCGCGGCCAACAGCACGTTTGCGCTTCCGCCACCGCTGGACGAACTACTGCTCGCCGGCTGCTGAGGCTGCGCCCGCGCGGCCGGGCCGATCACGTTGCTGATGACCTTTTCGGCGGCTTTCTCGGCAGCCGCGGCAGGGAAATACACGTTGATAGTTACGCAGCCAGCGAGCAATGCCGTGGCGGCCGCGAAGGTCAGGACGAGTTTGCGCATGGATCAATCTCCTTTGCCGCATCAAAGTCGACGGCTGTTCTTAAAAAGTGCGGCCATGGAGCTCTTTGCCATGGTTGTCGGTTTTGGCCGCTTTCACGTGCAGGGATGCGCATTATTTTATCACGGGGCCGTTGCCCTCCGTCGCCACCTTCAACCGATCGACCAGCGTCGGCCAATCCACTTCGCGCTGATGGCCGATCACCGAGATATGCGGCAAGCCGCTGCCCTTCATGATCGTGTAGCCACCGGTTTGCGAATCGATTCCGCCCATCGTGCATACTTGCGCGCGCAACACGCAACTCAATCCGATGCGCGAATAACCGAAGGTCTTGAAGAGGCTCAGCGCCACGCCCTGCAAGCCCGCCGCGATGCCACCGCCACCGACTTCAGTCAGGCTTTTCAGGGCGCGTTGGCTGATGCGGCCGCCGTCATCGGCGTGCAGTTGGGCATCGAACGCGACCGGCTTCCAGTCCAACAGATTCAACCCGGCGATTTTGCCGTCGAGACGCCCGGTGATCGATCCGAAATCGAATACGCCGGTCAGTTGCATGAGATCGAGTTGACGCAGGTCGATGTCGGCGGCCAACGACGGCGCGATGCCGAACGGCTGCGTCAACGACAGGCTGGTGACATCGACGAAACCGTCGAACACATGCACCGACAATCCGCCATCGAGCTGAATCTGATCGCCCTTGTAATGCAGGCCCGGCACCGCGCCGCCCAACGTGCCGGAGAACGCCGGCCAACCGAACAGTTTGCACAGCGCGCTCATGTCGATGTCGGCGACCGCGAAGGCCGCCTCGACGCGATCCTGCTTGTCGACGTTGGGCCGCCACATCAGTTTCTGCAAGGAGAAACCACCACCGAGCAACGGGATTTGCGCGGACGTGGCCAACGCCAGCGCGCCGGCATCACTCTTGAAATGCAGTTGCGCCGCGCCGAACGGCAGCTTGTTGAGCGCGAGCGATGTCCAGGCCAGCGTGCTCGCCGGCCGCGGCGCGCGCGCATCCCAATCCAACCCGCCAGTTAAACCCGTCAATGCGATGCGGCCCTCGCCATCGGCGATCGCGACATCGTTCGCCTGCAACGCGAATTGTGCCGGCGCGCCATTCGTCACCCGGATGGAACCCGTGAGACGCCCGGCGATGGTCAGGTCCTTCCAACCCAACGTTGCCAGCCACGCACTGCCGTAGCGCGTATACGCCCACGGCAGGCGCGCGTCGAAATGGGTCAAAGCAAGCGAGATCAGATTGTCCTGCGTATCGAAGCCGAGCTTGCCGTCGGTACTCAGCGCGCCGTGATCGTCGAAATGCAGCGCGTCGATGTCGATGCCGCGCGCGTCGATCTTCGCGTCGATTTGCAGATCGGACGGATGCGGCGGCAACTGCGCGTACAGCGAACCGAGCAGCAACTGGCCGCCACTCAAACTGCCATCGAAAGTCAGACGCGAGTCCGGCGCGGTGGTGTCGAGGGTAAAGGTGCCGCGCGCGCCGAGTTGCTGACCGGCAAGCGTGCCGGACCTCGAATCGAAGCCGCCGTTGGCGATGGCGAACTTGCCCGACAGCGTCGCACCGCGCGCGGGCAAATCCAGCGCGATTCCGCCATCGAGCGTGCCGCTGGTGGTATGGCCACCGGCCCAGGCTTGCGCCAGCACGCCTCGCAGCCAAGCCAGCGGCAGACCCTTCATCGTCAATTGCATATGGCTAGGCTGATCCAATGGCATCAGCACGCGCAGCGCGGTGTCGCGCTGGGCGAGCTTCACATCCAGCGAACCGGCGTCGGTGTCGATCAGCACGCTGACGCTGGCGGCACTCAGCGCGTTGTCCGGCGCGCGCGCGATCGCGAGCAATCCATCCAATCGCCACGCGTGCGGGCCGGAACGGATCGGCGCGGCGCTTACGCTCAAGGCAACATCCTTCCAACCCAACACCGGCAGCGACACATGCGCGGCGCGCAGTTGCAATTGCGGGCGGCCGTCCGCTCCCGGTGCGAGGCTGGCCTGCACGTTCGACAATTTTGCGCCAGGCAGTGTCAGCAGCGCCGCCTGCATCCGGACCGCGCCATGTGCCGACGCACAGCACGCGATCGCGATCAATGCGAGCGCGAAACCCGTTCGGCGAATTGCGGAACTTGCAGGTACGAACATGATCGGCGATTGTGCCAACACTAATCCCAACGCCCGCTAAGCAAGATGCCGAACGTGCCGCAGATTCTGCTTGCCGCAGACGATCCCATCAGCCGTGCGTTCCTGCTGGAAGCGTTGCGCGGATTCGGCGTCGCGGTCACAGCAGTCGTCGACGGCAATGCGACGCTGGATGCCGCGCGGCACGAACGCTTCGATCTGCTGATCCTCGATCATCGCCTGCCGGGCTTGGACGGGGATCGTGTGTTGGCGACGCTGCGCACGGACGGAAACGCCTTGTCGCGGGAGACCATCGCGATCGCCACGACGGCCGACCCGGATTCGCAGATACACCAGATGTTGCGCGACACCGGGTTCTCGCGCGTACTGGTGAAACCTTTTGAAACCCCCGTCCTGCGCGAAACATTGCGCGAACTGGGTATTGGCTTCGCATCATCGTCACTGGATGGCGTCGCCGGGGTTGCCGCAAGCCGCAGCGTCGAAGCGCTGCGCGCTTTGCGCGAATTGTTCGCGCGGGAACTGGCCACGCTCGATGGTGAATTGGATTCCCTGCGCCGTGATCCCGCTGCTTTGGGTGAACGGCTGCATCGATTGCGCGCAGCCTGCGGATTCTGTGGTGCGGTCGCGCTCGGCGAGGCGGCGGCGATTCTGACCAATGCCTCGCAATCGGGTGACGCAGCGCTGGTGGCCGACACGCTCGACAGATTCCACCAAAACTTGGTCGTGGCGCGCGCGGTGTTGCAGAAAGAATCCGGTCGGCCGGCTTGAATCAAACGACGACACCTAGTTTTTGCGCATCGCCCCCGCCAACACCCGCCACGCGCGCAAACCGCGTTCACCGACATGTGCGCCAATCACCGCGCGCAACAGCCGTCGTAACGCGGCGAGATCGGCGGTCGATGGCAGGGTGTCGTTGCGCAGCGCCAGCAAGGCCGCGCCGCGAATCTTGCCCCGATGATGCGCCGATGCGCGCAACGGACCTTGCTCAGGCACGTAGACGTATTCGGCCTCGGTATCCAATGGCTCTCCGCTTTCCGCTTCCTGCTCCAACTGCAGCCCATAGCCGAGTTCCGCGAGCAGATCGCGCTCGAAGCGGCGCAGGTTCCAGGCGAGCGGCCCAGGATCGGCGAGTTCGGCCAGCAAATTCGCATAACGATCGAACAAGCCCGGGTGCGGATCATGGCGTGCGGTCAAGCGCACCAGCAATTCGTTGACGTACAAACCGGACAACAATGCATCGTTGGTTAATCGTCGCGATGGACCCATCGTTTCGACCCCGCGCAGATTCGGCAACTCTCCCTGCCCCGCCCAATCGACCTGCAATAACTGGAACGGCTCCAATGTCGCACGTGGCAACCGCGCGCGCGCGCTGCGCACGCCGCGCGCCAGCAAGCCGACACGGCCGTGGTCGCGGCTGAAAATTTCCAGCAACAAACTGGTTTCGCGCCACGGACGCGAATGCAGCACGTAGGCGGGTTGCGCCTCGACGCGCATCGTCAGTCGGCGTAACCCAAGCGCTGCAACACCGCCTCGTCGTCCGACCAGCCGGCACGCACCTTGACCCACAAACGCAGAAACACGCGTCGCCCCAGCAGCCGCTGGATGCCGCGCCTTGCTGCGGTGCCGATCGCTTTCAACTGCGCGCCGCCGGCGCCGATCACGATCGCCTTCTGGCCTTCGCGCTCGACCCAGATAATCGCCGAAATTTCGGCCAAGCCGTC
>JBDTAJ010000116.1:0-17821 GCA_039924705.1 Rhodanobacteraceae bacterium | reverse complement strand
TCGTTCACCGGTTCCCTGATCGCGTTTGCCAAGTTGCAGGGTTGGATGGATCGCCGCTTCGTGTTTCCGCTGCAACGCTGGTTCAACCTCGCGGTGTTCGCCGCCGCGGTGATCATCGGCCTCGTGCTGCTGATCGCCGGTGCGGGCGCGCACCTGCTGGCGCCCGGCTTGTTGCTGGCGTTCTTCGTGCTCGCGCTGGCATTCGGCGTATTGATGACGCTGCCGATCGGCGGCGCCGACATGCCGGTGGTGATCTCGATGTACAACGCCTTTACCGGACTGGCGGTGGCGCTCGAGGGATTCGTGCTCGGCAACGAGGCGATGATCATCGCCGGCATGGTGGTGGGCGCGGCCGGCACCCTGTTGACCCAGTTGATGGCGAAAGCGATGAATCGTTCGCTCGGCAACGTGTTGTTCGGCAATTTCGGCGCCGGCGGCGGCGCCGCGCAGGAGATCGCCGGTGCGCAAAAACCGATCGAGGCATCGGATGCCGCGGTGATGATGGCTTACGCCGAGCGCGTCGCGATCGTGCCCGGTTACGGCATGGCGGTGGCGCAGGCGCAGCACAAGGTGTGGGAATTCGCAAAACTCCTGATCGAACGCGGCGTCAAGGTCAAGTTCGCGATCCATCCGGTCGCCGGGCGCATGCCGGGGCACATGAATGTATTGTTGGCGGAAGCCGGCGTCCCGTACGACTTGATCGCCGACATGGACGACATCAATCCGGAGTTTCCCAACACCGACGTGGCGCTGGTGATCGGCGCCAACGACGTGGTGAACCCGGTGGCGAAAACCGATCCCGGTTCACCGATCTATGGGATGCCGATTCTGGATGTCGCCGCGGCGAAAAACGTGGTCGTGATCAAACGCGGACGCGGCAAGGGTTTCGCCGGGATAGAGAACGCGCTGTTCTACGCCGACAACACGCGCATGTTATATGGCGACGGGCAAGCCGCGGTCGGCGAATTGATTTCGGCGCTGAAAACGCTGGAGGTTTAGGAGCCTCCACCAAAAAATTGCTACGCTCGGCACTTCGGTCGCTACCGAAGTTCAGGATTTCGTGTTCTCGCCATCCACGCCGCCAGCAACGCCGCCGCCGCATAAATCAGCAGATTGAATGGCGACAAACCCAACTCCGTGATCTGGAACATCAGCGCGGCGCCGCCCAGATGCCATGATTCCGCGAACGACGCACCGGTGACCGCGGCCACGCGAGCGATCGCGTCGAGGCATTCGGCATAGGCGCTGGCCAGCAGGGCCGCCGCCGCCGCCGCGACCGGCGCGAACCGGCCTCGCAAGCTGCCGCTGGCGCGCAGTACCCATGCCAGCAGCGGGACGCCGATCAGCATCAACCAGCACGCGCGGATATCCACGAGCAGCGACACCAGTCCGACCACCGCGCCGAGCGCCAGTGCGCACATCAGCACCGCCAGCATCGACAGCACGCCGCGCACAGCACGCGCAGTGGCTGGCGCAGGTGCAGGAATAAAAGCGTCGTTCATCGTACGTGCGAAAAGAAGGATGCGCGATGATAGCCGCTAGTGCGCTACCCCTGCGCGTGAAAACGGCCGAAGCCGCCATCCATGGCCAGGAGCCCATCGCAGCACCTTCAGAAAAGCGATTCACATCGAAACATTATTCAAGGAGTCGACCGCACCCAACGCAATTTGCCTGATGCGAGCAACTGGTCGAGTTGCGTCGCCATTGGCAACCGCGAGATAGCCGCGGATAAAGGCTCCGTCGCGACCAGGCCGATGCAGCCATTGCGCCCATCGTGCTTGGCGCGATATAGCGCGAGGTCAGCGAGTTCCAGCGTGTTCTCAAATGGCGCAGCGCCGTTTTCGGTGGCGATCGGATGCAGACTGAAACCGATCGAACAGGTCAACGGAATCCTGCCGCCGCGACCATCGCTGAAACCCTGCGCGGCGATATCGCGGCGCAGGCGATCCGCCGCGGCCAGCGCGGACGCGGCATCCACATCGTTCAACAGCAGCAGAAATTCCTCGCCGCCCCAACGCACGGTGAGATCGCCTGAGCGGCGCGCGGCGGCAAGCAGACGGCCGAGCGCGAACAGCACATTGTCGCCGATCGCGTGGCCGCAGCGGTCGTTGACCAGCTTGAAGTGGTCGAGGTCGATCAGCATCACCCCGATATTGCCGCCGGCCGCAAGCAGGCCGGGCAAATGCGCCAACAAGTGTCGGCGATTGTGCAGGGCGGTCAACGCGTCGGTGTTGCTTTCCTCCGCCAGCGTGAGATTGGCCACGCGCAAGCGTTCGTTCGCGCGCGCGAGCTGATCGGTGCGGCGCGCGACCTGGGCTTCCAGATACGCGTTGCGACGACGCTGCGCGCGCTGCAGCCACCACACCAGCTGGGTGAGTGCGAACAGCAACACCACCGCCGCGACGAAGCGAACCGCGTCGCGCTCGTACCAGTACGCCGCGATCTCGATCGGCAAATCGGCCTCTGGGCCGAATTGGGTATCGCCGGCGATGGCCGCGGCGACCCGAAAGCGATAGTGTCCCGGTGGCAGGTGCGTATAGAACGCGGTGCGGCGGTCACCGGCGTTCTGCCAACCGGTGTCGTAACCGTCCAGCCGATAGCGGAAATGCAACGCTTCCACGCGCAGCCACGGCGCGGTGTAGTGGATCGCGAGATCGCGCGGGCCTTCGCGCACCTCGACCGCTTCGGCCCGCAAGTTTCGGTGATCCCGCTCAACCGATTCGATCAATGCCGACGGCGGTTGCGGGTGACGCCCGAGCGTCTTGACATCCAGCCGCAGCGCACCGGAGACCGTGCTGTACCAGATCGCGTCGCCGTCGATCAGGCTGCGCGCGCCGGCGCCGCCGTTGCAGCAACGCACATGTTGCATGCTGCCGTCGCCGCCTTGACCCGCGGTCAATTGCGGCGCGACAGGTCGCGCCGGCGAACCCGGGAGCGGCAATTGCGCCAGTGGCAAGCGCCACACCCCAGCGATCGATGCGACATAAAGCTGGCCTTCGAGTACGTCCAGCGTCCACGCGTTGTCGCTGGGCAGGCCGTCCTTGACGCCGGTCATGCGCAGGCGCTCGCCAAGCATCACACCCACGCCCGCATCCATCGTGACCACGCCCAGCAGTCCGGGACGCAGCCACGCCAGTCGGGACACGAAGTGCCCCCTCAACGACGCGGCCCAAGCGGGTTGCTCGAGTTTGCCGCCGCGCCATTCGCGCACGCCATCTTCGGTGGCGAGCAGCAGATGATCGGATGCCAGCGGCAGGATGCTGCGGATGCGCGCCGCCGCGACGCTGGCATTGGGATCGGCGCGTGTCAAAACATTGTCGTGCCAGCAATAAAGACCGCCGGAGGTACCGATCCAGAAATCGTCGTCGTCGACTTCGCGGATATCATTGATCTGCCACGGAGCGAGCGCGTTCAATGCGGGCGGCGTGATGATCCGTCCCTGGTCGTAAATCGCGATGCCGGCGCGGGTGCCAATCCACAAGCGTCCACGACGGTCGTAATACAACTCGTAGGCGGAAGGATTCGGCAACGCATTGCCCGGCACTAGTTCGTGCGCGAGCCGTCCATCGAAACGCTCGACGTCGGAATTTGTGCCGAACACGATGCCGCCATCGGGCGCGCGCGCCACGCTCCAGACGAAAAGATCGGCCAGACCGTCGCGCGTGGAGACGCGTCGCGCCCAGCCGTTCCACGCGCGGTATAGGCCTTCGGTATGGCTGCCCAACCATAGATTGCCGTCGCGGTCCTCGAACAGCGCCTGGATCCATGGATCGCGAGCAAGATCTGTCGCGGCGAGCCGCTCCAGCGTGCCGTCGGGCAGATAGCGGTACAACGTGTCGACGGTGCCGATCCACAGCGTGCCGTCGCGATCAGCGTACAGGCTCTCGACCGATGCGCCGGCGAGGTCTGGATCGAGGTCGGTGGCGACCACACGATCACCGTCGAGACGCATCAAACCGGCGTGCGTGCCCAGCCATAACGAGCCGTGCGCGCGGGCGAGATGGGTGACGATCGGTTGCTCGCCGCGCACGCTTGGCAGCATGATGCAACCTGTTGGCTGCGGCGTCGCATTACCGACAACGCGGCACAGCCTGCCCGCGTCGCCGATCCAGAGCGTGTCGCCTTCATGCAGCAAGCTGTAGGCCGCGCCCTGGTAGCCCGACATTGCGACGATGCGATTTCGTTGCACATGCGCGATACCGCGCGAAGTCGCCAGCAGCGGCGTGCCATCACCGGCATCGATGATGGCGTACACCGCTTCGCCGCCCACCATGGCGAAGCGTCCATCGTGTTCGCGCAGCAAGCCTTGCGCGCCGCCGAACCACACTTGGCCTGCGTGATCGGCCCAGATCGCGGTGTTCATGCTGGTGTCGACGCCGGCGCCGACGCGATCGAAGGTGGTGAAACGCACGCCGTCGAAACGCGCGATCGCGATCTGCGTGCCGATCCACAGATAACCGGCGCTATCCTGCACGATCGAGAGCGCGGTGATTTGCGGCAGTCCTTGTTCGACGCTCCAGTTGTCCAGCACGAATGCGCGAAACGGCAGGCGCCGCATCCAGCGCCTCGGCCGACGAAAGCCCCAGCAACCAGACAAGCACCAGCAGCAGGATCGCCTTGAGCGATCGCCTCATGCATCATTCCTCTTGCGGTAGGTCGGCAGGCCCCCCATGTGGGAAGGGGGACGGCGACAAACAATCGGTCATCATCGAGGCAATTCCCCTGCCGTCAACCTGCAAGTTTGCAAAACTTCAAAGAATCATGAGCGGATTCAGCCCCAGCAGCGAACCCTTCACCTTGGCGCGCGACTGCGCAGCGGTCCTCGTGCCTCAAGGCGAGCAGGTCACGCTGCCGGCCGGGCAGGTTGGCTATATCACGCAAGCGCTGGGGGGCAGCTTCAGCGTGTTCGTCGAGGGCAATCTGTTCCGCATCGCCGGCGGCGATGCGGACGCGCTCGGCAAGCCGCCGCCGCCGCCGATCGCGTTACCGGACAACCCCGGCGACGAAGACGTCGAGCGCGTGGTCTGGCAGCAGCTGCGCACTTGTTTCGATCCGGAGATCCCGATCAATGTGGTCGATCTAGGATTGGTCTACGACGTCAGCCTGGAAAAACGCGACGACGACCAGCGCGTGGTGTACGTCAAGATGACGCTGACCGCGCCCGGCTGCGGCATGGGCGATATCCTGGTCGACGACGTGCGCGACAAGTTGGAGATGATCCCGACCGTGGCCGAGGCGGATGTGGATCTCGTGTTCGATCCGCCATGGAACCACTCGATGATGTCGGATACGGCCAAGCTCGAAACCGGCATGTTGTAAAAACACGGTCTTCTTTTGATCGTCATTCCATTTCTCCCCTCGCCCGATTGACCGCGATCCATTGCTGCGCCAAGCTCGGCGCCGCGAGGTGAGCGCGATGCGCGTACGTGCGTACATCCTGTTGGGTATTTTGTTCCTGCTGTGTCTGGCGCTCGACGCGTTGACCTTCGGCGCGCTCGCGCGCGAGCCGGTGATTGGGCCAGCCGTGGCTGCGTCCGCGCGAGCCGAGGCGCCGTTGGCGCATACCTATATCGTGCTCGGTATGCCGCTCGTCGACGCGCTGGCGGCGTTGCAGTCCATCGGACGCAATTGCGCCGAGACCGCGTTCGGCGGCGCCTATCCAGCGATCGCGGAAACCCCGGCAGCCGCGATCGACCTGCTGTTCTCCGCTTCACGCGGTGCGCCCCGTGCGCTGTTCATGCTGTTCTATTGGGGCGCGCCGAGCCTGCTGGTGTTGACGATCGTGGCGTGGTTGTTCCGCACACGGCCGACGCATCTGATCAAGACCGCGCGACGGTGATTTGCGGTTTCCGATTGCCATCCGTGCCTCACCCTCATGCGGCACAGCGCAGTTGATGTCTTCGTGGCATCGGCTTGACCCGCCGAATTCGATCTGCGCGTGAGATAAGGTCAAAGCCGCGATCCATGGCCAACAGCGCTGTGACCGTACTTTCAGACATGCGTGGTCCCAGCTCGCCCATGCGGTCCTCGTAGGACATAAGTCATGCCGGTCGAGCATGACTATGTGCACTTGCAACATGCATCCGCAAAAATTTCCTGCTAGGTTCGTGCGGTTCCGTTTGAATCGAGGGCACTGGAACACTTCGCGGCGGTGCGTGCTCGCAAGCTTTTTCCAATTGCCACCGTTTGCACAGATTGAAAAAGGGGCCCGGCGGTCAAACGCCGAGCGGGGAGAGTGCATTTGCGAATTTTTTTGCGTCGTCATCGCGCGACTGCATGTGCGGCCGCGTTTCTTCCATCTTGAGGAGGCTTGTGATGATAGGTAATTTTCGTATGAAAGCTCTTGTTATTGCTTTGAGCTTGGCCGCCGGTGCGGCGGCCAATGCTGCGGCTCCCGTCAATGTCGCCGGGGCCGGCAGCGTCATGGTGGCCGTGAGCCACGCCGCCAAGTTGCACGCGGGCGACACCATCGTTGGACCGATGACGCTTTCGCAGCCGATGCACGTTGCGGTGTCGTTGAAGTTGCGCAACAAGGCGCAGCTGGATGCATTCGTCGCCAACCCACATCACCCCAATCTGACGCCGGCGCAATTCGCGGCGCAGTACGGGCCGAGCCCGGCGCAAGCCCAGGCGGTGGCGGATTACCTGAAGCAGCAAGGCTTCAGCAACATCGTCATTTCACCGAACCGCATACTGGTTTCGGGCGATGCGCCGACAGCACGGGTGCAGGCCGCGTTCAATACCCAGATCGTCAACGTGCACACGTACGACGGTCGGTTGGCGTACGCCAACTCCAGCGATGCGAAGATGCCGGCTTCGTTGCAGAGCGGCGTGCTGGAAGTGCTCGGCCTGGAGACCGTGCACAAGTTCCACACTTTGGCGCAGGTCCATCCGCTGGCCGGCTCCGAAGTCGGACATAACCCGAAGGACTTCGCCTCGATCTACAACGCCGGCAGCACCGCGACGGGTTCGACCGTCAACGTCGGCGTCATCACCGAAGGCAGCATGACCAAGGTCAAGACCGACTTCTCGTCGTTCCTGAGCCAGAACGGTTACAGCAGCATTCCGTTGAACGTCGTGACGGTGGACGGGGGCAGCAGCGACACCAGCGGTGACGACGAATGGGATCTGGACACCCAGGACATCGTCGGCATTTCCGGTGGCGTGAAGGCGATCTATCTCTACGACACCTCGAGCCTGAATACCCAGCCGCTCGTGGACGACTTCAACAAGGCCGTAACCGACAATGTGTCCAGGATCATCAATGTCTCGATCGGCGGTTGCGAGACCGGTTCTGAAACGGGCGGCGTCGCCACCGGCGACAACGTTTTTGAACAGGCGGATGCGCAGGGCCAGACCTTCTCGATCTCGACTGGCGACTCCGGCGCGGACGAGTGCGGCACCGGTGGTACCACGCCCAGCTGGCCGGCCGATTCGCAATACGTGGTCGCGGTGGGCGGCACCGATCTGTATACGACCGGGACCACCACCTGGGCCAACGAGACGGCATGGGTCGATGGCGGCGGCAGCCCCAGCACGTTCGAGGCGATGCCAAGCTGGCAGAACGGCGTGGGCAAGAACGCCGGTCACAGTACGCGTGGTCTGCCTGATGTCGCGTTCGATGGCGATCCGAACTCCGGCGCCATCATCATCGTGCACGGCGCCAACGAGCAGGTGGGCGGCACCAGTTTGTCATCGCCGCTGTTCGTGGGTACGTGGGCGCGCGCGTTGGCGACCAAGTCCACGCTGGGCTTTGCCGCACCGGTGATCTATTCGGATGCCGCGTCGCACTACTCGACCGACTTCCACGATGTCACCTCGGGAAGCAACGGCGGTGAAACCGCGGCGTCGGGCTGGGATTACACGACCGGCTTCGGCTCGATCAACATCGCCAACTTCGTCGCCAATGTCGCCGGCAGTGGCGGCGGTGGCGGCGGCGGTACGCCGTCGGCCAATTTCAGCTTCACCTCCAATGGCCTGGCGGCGAGCTTCACCGATACGTCCACCGACAGCGGCGGCACGATTGGTTCGCATTCGTGGACCTTCGGAGACGGCGGCACTTCGACCGCGACCAATCCGACGCACACCTACGCGACGGCCAACACCTATAGCGTTACCGAAACCGTGACAGACAGCCAGGACGGCAAGCAGAGTTCCAAGACCGAATCGGTAAAGGTGTCCAGCGGAGGCGGCGGCGGTTCGCAGTTGCTCGGCAATCCGGGCTTCGAAACCGGCTCGGCTTCGCCATGGACGATGAGTTCGGGTACGTTGTGCACCAGCTCCTGCGGCGAATCCCCGAACAGCGGCAGCTACTACGCGTATCTCGATGGCTACGGCAGCTCGCACACCGATACCGTGTCGCAGACGGTGACCATCCCCAGCGGCAAGACCTCGGCGACGTTGTCGTATTACCTGCACATCGACACCGCGGAAAACCCGAACGGCACCGCATACGATCACCTGTATGTTCGCGTGTACAGCACGTCTGGCCATTTGTTGAAGACGTTGGCGACGTATTCCAATCTCAACGCCAACACGGGTTACTCGCAGCACAGCAATAGCGTGTCGGCTTACATCGGCAAGACCGTGGTGGTGAAGTTCACGGGCACCGAGGATTCCTCGTTGCAGACCTCGTTCGTGATCGACGACACCGCGTTGAACGTGCAGTAACACGCAACTCGGCGGGGTTGCGCAGGGAGCCCCGCCATTGCTCATACAACAAGTTCTCATCACATCAGGGCCGCGCAATGCGGTCCTTTTTTTGTCGATGTGCGATCGCAGCATCGAATTTGATTGACCGCGCACTGGCGTGTTGCTACTTTCAGCAGGTCACGCAATGGAGGGATCGTTCCGATAACGGAAGCGACCGATGGGCCGGTGGTTCCAGGCTTGCCCATCCTGTGCGGGCTTGGTTGTTTCGTGTCAAAAGCGGTGTCGGGAATTTCATCGCCGTCGAGTCATCCGCGGCGGTGCGTACTCACAACTTCTAATGTAGGGGATCCATCATGTCGACGTTTCGCAATCGTCTGCGCAAACAGACTCTCGTTCTCGCCATCGCCGGCGCGGTCGGCGTCGCTTGCAGCGCCTATGCCGCGCTGCCCGCTTCCAACGCCCAATTCGCCACGTTGACGCGCGCCACCCAACTCAGCCGCGGCGATGTCGTCAACGGCGCCATGCCGCTGTCGCAGCAGATTCATATCTCGGTCGCTCTGAAACTGCGCAATCCGGCGCAACTGGCCGCGTTCAATGCCCAGCCGCATGCGCCGATCAGCCAAGCGCAATTGACCGCCAACCATCTGCCGACCCAAGTGCAAGCCCAGGCCGTTGCCAATTTCCTGACCCAGGCCGGCTTCAAGAACGTCAAGATCTCGTCCAACCGTATGCTGGTCGACGCGACCGGCAGCGCGGCGATCGCATCGCGCGCGTTCCAGACCTCGTTGGCGCAGGTGCGCACCAGGGACGGCCGCACCGCGTTCGCCAACAACAGCGAGATCAAGATCCCGGCCGCGTTGCGGGGCATCGTGCAGGCCGTGCTTGGCTTGCAGACCGTGCACCAAGCGCATTTCTATGCGCAGCGCGTGCAGGCCGGCAGTGGCGGCATCAGCGGACACAGCCCGACCGAGTTCGCCTCGATCTACGGTGCTTCCGGCTTGAACCCGGCCAGCAATATCGATGTGGCGGTGTTCGGCTGGGGCAGCATGTCGCAAACCCTCACCGATCTGAATACCTTCACCACCGCTAAATCGCTACCGACCGTCACCACCGCCGTGGTTTGCACGAACGTGGGCGATACGACCGATCCCACTACTGGGAAAATCATCGACCCCGGCGTGACGACCATCGGCGATCCAACTTGTCAGAACGTTGACCAAGGCTCGATCGAATGGAACCTGGACAGCCAGGACATCATCGGCATGACCCACGACGTGCACAGCATGACCTTCTATGCCGCGCCATCCGGGAACAATTTCGAAATCAACAGCGCGCTCAACGAAATCGTGACCCCGACCCAAGGCGAGCCGCGGGCGTCCGTGGTCAACCAGTCGTTTGGCGAGTGCGAACGCTTCGAGGACAGCAATCAGGGCGGCGATGGTACCGCGCAGGCTGGCGATAACCTGTACGCCATGGGTGTGGCGCAGGGCCAGACTTTCTCGGCGTCCACCGGCGATTCCGGCTCCGATGAATGCGGCGACGGTGGCCTCAATTCGGCCAGCTATCCGGCCAGCTCTCCCTACAATGTCGCCGTTGCGGGAACGACATTGAATGCCTCCAGCACCACCTTCCGCCGCGAGACCGTGTGGAACGGTTCCGGTGGCAGCCCGAGCAGCTTCGAGACGGTACCGTCGTGGCAATCCTCGTTCACCTACGGCCCGTTCAAGGCCTTCCGCGGCACCGCCGATGTGGCGTTCGACGCCAATCCCAACACCGGCGCGATCTATTACTTGCACGGTAGCTTGGTCCAAGTCGGCGGCACCAGCCTGGCCTCGCCGATCTTCGTCGGTGCTTGGGCCCGCCTGCTCGCCAATCGCGCAGTCTCTTCCTTGGCCGCAGGTCCGCAGTTGTATGCGTTCCCGGCGTCGGACTTCCGCGACGTCACCGGCGGCAACAACCACGGCTACATCGCCAAGCGTGGTTATGATTACGCCAGCGGCCGCGGCAGCTTGAATCTCGGCAAGTTCCCGGCGGGCAGTGGCGAGTAAGTTGAGCGATGCATAACGCGGCGATGCTCGCCGCGGTTTCGTGAGCCGCAAAAACGAAGGTCCGGTCGTTCGCGACCGGGCCTTCTGTTTGCGCTTCAATTCGTGGTAGCGTCCTCGAAGCGATTTGCCTCGCGGTTCTTGCGCACCCGTAACGGATCCCAGATGCGCCCGTTCATCGCGATCCACACGCCGTCGGACAAACTCTGTACCGCGCCCACCGCGCACCCGATGTTGAACACCGCGTCCGAGCCCTGGAAGCGCGCCGGATTCAGCGCGCCGGTCAGCACGATCACCTTGTGGGCGATACCGCGCAGCGTGCTCGCGGTCTCCACCATGCTGTCGGTGCCGTGGGTGACCAGTACGTGCCGGTGCGGTTGCGCCTCGATCGCCGCGCGGATCGCCGCGCGGTCGGCATCGTCCATGTCCAGGCTGTCCTTGCGCAGCACCGGCAGTACCTCGAACGCGAATGCCACGCCGAGCTGGGCGAGGATTTCGCCGATCTGCGGCGCGCCGATCTGGTAATCCGACTTGGCGTCGAAATAAACCTTGTCGATAGTGCCGCCGGTGGTGATGACGGTGAGGTGTTGCATCTGGGACTGTCCGGACAGGCGGGCCAAGGATTATCGCATCATGCGCACGTCCCCCGCGCATGGCATAATCCGCCGTCTTTTTGCTTAGCTTGCCGCGTTCGCGGCCGGCCGCTACCCGGAGCCGTGATGAGTTTTTCGCTGTTTTCAGTTGCCCACGCCGCAGCGCCCGCCGCCAGCGGCGGCGCGTCCAATCCGCTGCTTTCGTTCCTGCCGCTGCTGATCCTGTTCGGCGTGTTCTATTTCATGCTGATCCGTCCGCAGATGAAACGGCAGAAAGAAGTGCGCTCGATGCTCGGCCAACTGACGAAGGGCGACGAAGTGATCGCCGCCGGAATCGCCGGCCGCATCGATGAGCTCGGCGACTCGTTCGTCAAGGTCGAAATCGCGCCCAACGTGACGATCCGCGTGCAGAAGGGCGCGATCACGCAGGTTCTTCCCAAGGGCACACTGAAATCACTGTGAGCGGGTCGCAAAGCTACTGCGCTCGGCATCTCGCGCTCCGGCGGCGCGCAACTTGCCTTCGCTCGCTACGCTTTTCAACCCGCTCATTAGCACTCGTGCCATGACAGACTTCCCCCGCTGGAAATACGCGCTGGTTGCGATCGTGCTCGCGCTCGGTCTGCTGTACGCGCTACCGAACGTATTCCGGCCGCAGCCGGCGGTTCAGATTTCCGCCAACCGCGGCGCGGTCGTCAACGCCGCCTTGCAGCAGCAGGTGACCACGGCGCTGGGCCAGGCGAAGATTCCGTACCAAGGTGTGACCACCGGCAGCGATCGGATGCTGGTGCGCTTGGCCAACACCGACTTGCAGTTGCGCGCATCCGACACGCTGCGTCTCGCATTGGGCGACAAGTACACGGTGGCGCTGAATCTCGCCAGCACGGTGCCGGGCTGGTTGCAGGCGATCGGCGCGCGTGCGATGCCGCTGGGACTGGATTTGCAGGGCGGCGTGCATTTCCTGATGGAGGTCGATCAGAACGCGGTGCTGCAGAAACAGCAGCAGCGTTATGTGGACGATATCCGTTCCACGCTGCGGGACAAGAACATCCATTACGACGCGGTGTCGGTGAGCGGGCAAGGCGTCCAGACCGTGTTGCGCAGCGCCGATGATCGCGACAAGGCGGCCGCGGCGATCAACACCGACGCACCGGATCTCATCGTCACCGACACCACCACGCCCGGCGGTGGCTTCGCGTTGCAGGCCAATATCAAGCCCGACAAATTGCGCGAACTGTCCGAGAACACCATTCGCCAGAACGTTACCACGCTGCGCAATCGCATCAACGTGCTGGGCGTGTCGGAGCCGGTGATCCAGCAGCAGGGCGATTCGCGCATCGTGGTCGAACTGCCCGGCGTGCAGGACACCGCCGAGGCCAAGAAAATTCTCGGCGCCACCGCGACGCTGGAATACCACGCGGTGGACGAGACGGTGAATCCGCTGGAAGCGGAAAAATCCGGGAACGTGCCGCCGGAGGATCGTCTTTATCACATGAAGGACGGTTCGCCGATCGTGCTGCAGAAGAAAACCATCGTTAGCGGCGACGAACTTGTGGACGCAAGCCAGGGTTATGACCAGCAAAGCGGCATGCCGGACGTCAGCGTGGAGTTGAACTCCGCGGGTGCGCGCAAGATGCTGGACTTCACCACCGGCAACGTCGGCAAGCGCATGGGTGTGGTGTATGTCGAGCGCGTGCCGGAGACCACCATGGTCGACGGCAAGGAAGTGCGCACCTCCAAAACCACCGAAGACGTGATCAACGCGGCGAAGGTGCAGGGCGTGTTCGGCAAACGTTTCCAGACTACGGGCTTGGGTCAACAAGAGGCCTCAGAACTCGCGGTGCTGCTGCGTTCCGGCTCGCTGGCGGCGCCGGTCGATATCGTCGAGGAACGCGTGATTGGCCCGAGCCTTGGCCAGGACAATATCAACAAAGGCGAGCATGCGGTGCTGCTGGGCCTGGTGTTGGTGTTGCTGGCCGCGGCGGTGTATTACAAATTGTTCGGCATCGTCGCCGACATCGCGTTGTTCTTCAATCTGGTGATCCTGCTGGCGGTGATGTCGGCGATCGGCGTGACGCTGACAATGCCCGGCATCGCTGGCGTGGTGCTAACGCTGGGCATGGCGATCGATGCCAACGTGTTGATCTGCGAGCGCATCCGCGAGGAATTGCGCAATGGCTCGACGCCGCTGGCCTCGATCCGTGCGGGTTACGAAAAAGCGTGGGCGACCATTCTGGACGCCAACGTGACGCACTTGCTCGCCGCGCTCGGTCTGATGACGCTCGGCTCCGGCGCGATCAAGGGTTTCGGCGTCACCTTGTTCATCGGTATTCTCACCTCGTTGTTCACCTCGGTGACGGTGACCCACGCGATCACTGCCGCGATCCACGGCGGCCGCAAGTTGAAGACGCTGTCGGTGTAACGCAGGAACCCCATGGAAATTTTCAATCCCCACAGCAACATCAATTTTCTGCGTTGGCGCAACGTCAGCGTCACCATTTCGGTGCTGCTGATGATCGCGTCGATCTTCGCGATCACTGTACGCGGTTTGAATTACGGATTGGACTTCACCGGCGGTGTGCTGGTCGAGGTCAATTACCAACAGCCGATCGATACCGGCGAGGTGCGCGGTGCGCTGACCGTGGCAGGTTTCGATAATGCGGTAGTGCAGAGCCTGGGCGGCACGCGCGACGTGTCGATCCGCCTGCAACCGAAAGGCTCGCAGAAGACCAATGCCGATCAAGTCGCCAGCAACGTATTGAAAGCGCTGCAGATCAAGCGCCCGGACGTTACGTTGACCCGTCACGATTTCGTCGGCCCGCAGGTCGGCGCGGAATTGCGCAACAGCGGCGTGATAGCGGTGATCGTGGTGATCATCGGTATCATGATCTATCTCGGATTACGGTTCGAAAAACGCTTCGCGGTCGCCGCGCTTGCCAGTGAAATACACGACACCTTGATAACGGTCGGCATCCTCGCCGCGGTGCAACGCGAGTTCGACATGACCGTGCTGGCCTCGGTGCTGGCGGTGGTCGGTTATTCGATCAACGATAAAGTCGTTGTGTTCGACCGCGTGCGCGAAATTTTCCGCTCGACCCGCAAGGCCGAACCGGTGCAGGTGTTGAACCGCGCCATCAACAGCACGCTGTCGCGGACCATCATCACCGCGCTGTTCACCGCAATCACCATGGCCGCGCTGTTTTTCTTCGGCGGCCCTGCGGTGCACGGCTTCGCGATCACCATGCTGATCGGTATCCTGATCGGCACGCTGTCGTCGATCTTCTTCGCAAACCCGATCCTGTTGTGGCTAGGCGTTTCCAAGCAGGACCTGATGCCGGTGACCAAGGAAAATCCGGAACTGGCGAGACGGCCGTAAGCACGCAAATCAGGACTCATGTGAGCGCTTCGTTCTTGCGCTCCGCAAAAAAGCCGCGTTTGCACGCGGCTTTTTTGTCAGGCATCTCCACCGTTGCGTTGTTACCAGATCTTCACCTGCTTGTCGCCCGACCGAACCATCTTGTCGCCGGCCTTGCACTGGAACGCTGTCGCGAACGCTGGCATGTCCGAAGGCGCGCCGATCGCACGGAACGGCGCCGGCGCGTGCGGGTTGCTGGCGACCAGCACCTTGGTCATCTCCGGGCGCATGTTGTTGCGCCACACCCGCGCCCAGTTGAGGAAGAAACGCTGATCCTGGGTCATGCCGTCTATCTTCTTGGCGGCTTCAGCCGGGTTGTTCTTCAAAGCGGTCTGCAGAGCGTCGTACGATGCATTCAGGCCGCCGAGATCGCCGATGTTCTCGCCCAACGTCAGCTGACCATTGACGTGCAGACCGGGCAGCGGCGAATAGCCGTTGAACTGATCGACCAGTTTCTTGGTGCGCACGTCGAACTTGGTGCGATCCGCCTTGGTCCACCAGTCGGTGTTGTTGCCTTGCGCATCGAACTGGCTGCCTTCGTCGTCGTAGCCGTGGCTGGACTCGTGGCCGATCACCGCGCCGATGCCGCCGTAGTTGATCGCATCGTCGCCGTTGGCGTAGAAGAACGGCGGCTGCAGGATCGCGGCCGGGAAGTTGATGGTGTTGTCGGTCGGGTTGTAATACGCGTTGACCGTCTGCGGCGTCATACCCCATTCGTGGCGGTCGGTCGGCGTGCCGACCTTGCTCATCTCGTAGTCGTAGTTGAACTTGGTCGCCGCCTCGACGTTGGCATAATAGTTGTCGGGCGTTAGCTCCAGGCCCGTCCAGTCGCGCCATTTGTCGGGATAGCCGATCTTGGGCAGGAAGGTGGCCCACTTCTCCAGCGCCTTCTGCTTGGTGGCATCGCTCATCCAGTCCAGATTTTCGATGCGCGCCTTGAGTGCGTTGCGCACGTTGGTGACCAATACCAGCGCGCGTTGCTTGGCCTCCGGTGGGAACTCCTTGGCGACATAGAGCTGGCCGAGTGCCATGCCCATGCCGCTGCTGTCGCTGTTGATCTCGCCCAGCACGCGTTTCCAGCGGGGTTTGATCTCTTTCTGGCCGATCAGTGTCTTGCCGTAGAAATCGAAATGCGCGTTCTGGAAATTATCGGACAGAACAGGCGCGGCATTCTCGATCGTGTGGTAGCTCAGATAGGCCTGCCACTGCGCGACCGGTACGTCGCCCAGCATCTTGCCGACCTCGGCGAAGAACATCGGTTGCGACAGCGAAAAGCCATTCTTGACGTTGGCGCCCTGGGCTTTGATGAAATCGTCCCAGGAGAAACGCGGGGTCACGGCATCGGCCTGCGCCACGCTGACGAAGTGATATTGGTTCTCCGGCTTGCGTAGCTGCACGGGTTCCAGCGAGGCCTTGGCCAGGCGCGTTTCGAATGCCAACACCTGCTTCGCCTGCTGCTCCGCGGCGGCAGGCGGCACGCCTGTCAACTCGAACATCTTCGCGATGTGCGCGGTGAATTCATCGCGCAGCTTGACGCTGTCGGCGTCGGTCTTGGTGTAGTAGTCCTTGGTCGGCAGGCTCAGGCCGCCCTGGAAGGCATAGGCGATCTGCATGTCCGAATGCTTGAAATCGGCGGAACGACCGAAATTGAAGAGATCGCCTTGGCCGCGCGAGAAACTGTCGTCGAGATACGCGACGATGTCCTTCGGCGATTTCAGGCCATCAATTTTCGCGAGTTCGGGTTTGACCGGATCAAAACCGGCCTTGTTGATCGCGGCGGCATCCATGCCGGACTTGTAATACCAGCCGAT
Organism: Rhodanobacteraceae bacterium; assembly: GCA_039924705.1. GTDB lineage: Bacteria > Pseudomonadota > Gammaproteobacteria > Xanthomonadales > Rhodanobacteraceae > 66-474. Next base: position 1,308 of record JBDTAJ010000116.1, on the reverse strand, counting down.
CTTCTGCTCGATCGATCCGGTGGACCCCGGTTTGACGGTCTTGGGCGCGTTCTTGGCCGCATTCTCGACGATTTCGAGCTGGGTGTTGAGGCTATCCTCGCTGAGCTTGTCGAACGCGCCCCAACTGCTGCGATCGGCCGGGATCGGATTGGCCGCGATCCATTTGGCGTTGACGTAGCCATTGAAATCCTGGCACGGCTGGATGTTCTTGTTCAGATCGCTCATGTCGAAATTGTCGGCGGCGAACGACGTGCCGACACCGAGCGCGAGGGTGACGGCCAGCGCGATCGGCTTGAATAGTTGCTTGTTCATGGGATCCCTCTTGGATGGACGGCGGGCCAACCGCGACGTGGTACGCGTAGCGGACAAAGCCTGCCTAGGCTAGCAGCCGGCCGTCGAACTTGCAGTGTCAAAGGTAAGGGGTACGCTGGCGCGACGATCGCGCACCGGCATAATGAGCGCTGCTTTGCTTTCGGAGCAGGCGATGGAAATCCAATTCCACGGCGCGGCCGGCGAGGTCACCGGCTCCTGCCACCGCGTCACGATCGGCGGCAAGCAGGTTTTGCTGGATTGCGGGATGATGCAGGGCAGCCGCGCGGATGCGCAACGCAACGCGGCGGATTTTCCGTTCGACCCCAAGCAGATCGACGTGCTGGTGGTGAGCCACGCTCACATCGATCACACCGGCCGGATTCCGCTGCTGGTCCAGCGCGGTTTCGGTGGCCCGATCTACACGCATCCGGCTACCATCGATCTGGCCACGATTCTCTTGTCCGATTCCGCCCGCATCGCGCAAATGGATGCGGATCAGGACAACCGCCATCCGCAACCGGGACAGCAACCATTCGTGCCGTTGTACATGCAGGCCGACGTCGATGCCGCGCTTAAATTGATGCAGCCGATCGAGTACGACGCGCCAAGGGAAATCCTGCCGGGCGTGCGCGTAACATTGCGCGACGCCGGCCATATCCTGGGTTCGGCCACTGTCGAACTCGACGCCGAGGAGCAAGTCAACAAAACTGGCACGACACGCAAGCTGGTGTTCTCCGGCGATCTGGGCCAGAAGGACACGCCGATCCTGCGCGATCCGGAACCCGTGCCGGCCGCGGATCTCGTCATCCTCGAATCGACCTATGGCGACCGGTTGCACCGCACCCGCGAGGACACCCTCGCCGAACTGCGCGACATCTTCACCACGGCGCACAGGGACGGCGGCAATGTGGTGATCCCCGCGTTCGCGGTCGGGCGCACGCAGGAACTGCTGTATTTCTTCGCCGAGCATTTCGACGAATGGAATCTTGGCAACTA
>JBDTAJ010000115.1:0-3123 GCA_039924705.1 Rhodanobacteraceae bacterium | reverse complement strand
AAGATTCCGCGCGCTATACGATCTGCGTGTTGCCCTTCGCCAACATGAGCGGCGATCCGGAGCAGGAATATTTCAGCGACGGCATCACCGAGGACATCATCACGGACTTGAGCAAGGTTTCGGCGCTCGGGATCATTTCGCGCAACAGCGCCTTCATGTACAAGGACAAGCACGTCGACATCCCCAAGGTCGCGCGCGAACTCAAGGTCAGCCATGTGCTCGAAGGCAGCGTGCGCAAAGCCGGCGGCCGGGTGCGGATCAGCGCGCAGTTGGTGGATGGCGAGAGCAACAATCATGTCTGGGCCGAACGCTACGACCGCGACTCCAGCGACATCTTCGCGTTGCAGGACGAGATTTCCGAGGCGATCGTCAAGGCGCTGAAGCTGAGATTGCTGCCCGAGGAGAAGAAGGCCATCGTGCGTCGCGGCACCGAGAATGCCGAAGCTCACAATCTCTATCTGATGGCGCGGCAGACTTATATTACTGGCCAGGAAAGCGATGCTCGTTCCGCGGATGCGATCATCCGCCTGTGTGTCCGCGCCACCGAGATCGATCCGCGCTACGCCCAAGCCTGGGCGCTGATCGCTGTCGGTTACAAGAAATTACGCGATGTACGCGGGAAAGGATCCGAAGACGGCATGGCGGCTGCGGAACGCGCACTGACCCTGGATCCCAAGCTGGCCGAGGCACATGCCATCAAGGCTCAGCTTCTATTGCAGGATGGCGACGCCGATGCGGCGGCTGCGGAAGTCGCCATCGCATTCGAGCTGGATTCGGAATCCTACGAAACCAATCGCTCGGCCGGACGCCTCAACTATCAACTGCATCGGCACGAAGACGCCATTCGTTTCTATGAAAAAGCCGTCAAGCTGATGGACGCCGATGTCAATTCGGCGATGATGTTGATCAGTTGCTACACCGCGGTCGGGAATACCGCGGACGCGCGCCGCGCCGCGCAGCTGGCGCTCAAGCGTGCCGAGGCCGTCCTGGCCCATGACCAATACAACTCCGGCGTCACGGCCTACAGTGCTTATGCGCTGGCCGCGCTCGGAGAGGGAGAGCGTGCCAAGGCGCGCATGGAACGCGCCCTGCTGATCGATTCCGACAACTTCAACATGCGCTACAACTTCGCGTGTGCATTGAGCGTGTATCTGAAGGACAAGCAAGCCGCGTTGGACATGCTCGTGCTGGTGTTCGAAACGATCACCGAAGCTTTTCTGCCTTACGTCAAAGCCGACCCGGACTTGGATCTTCTGCGCGACGATCCGCGCTACCAGGCGATGGTCGCGGCGGCCGATGCGCGGCTCGCCGCTGAGGCGGCGATCAAACCGGTCTGACCCATCCTGATTTCCGTTTGTCCTGGGGTATCCAAGGACGAATATCGTTCGCCTCGCGCGCGTGAATCCGGGTTAGCATCCGCGCACCCGGAGGCGCCATGAACACAGCAGTCCTGAACGATCGGCCGCGCACGTTTTTCGGCCAGCCGATGGCGTTGGCGTATCTGTCCTTCACCGAAGCGTGGGAGCGGTTTTCCTATTACGGGATGACCGCGATCCTGGTGCTCTACATGAGCCAGGCGCTGTTGCTGCCGGGCCACGTCGAGCACATCGCCGGTTTCCCCGCGTTCCGCGCCGCGCTGGAATCGGTGTTCGGGCCGATGACGACGCTGGCGCTCGCCTCGCAGATCATGGGCCTCTACACGGGCTTGGTGTATTTCACGCCGGTGCTGGGCGGTTGGGTCGCCGATCGCTTCACCGGTCGCCGCGCGGCGGTGATGATCGGCGCGGTGATGATGAGCGCGGGGCATCTCGCGATGGCGTTTGATGCATCATTCTTGCTCGCGTTATTTTTATTGATCACCGGCTGCGGCTTGTTGAAGGGTAATATCTCGACCCAGGTCGGCGAGCTATACGCGGAATCTGACGGCGAAGGCCGCACCCGTGCGTTCGCGATCTTCTCGGTCGGCATCAACGTTGGCGCGGTGGTCGGGCCGCTGGCCGTCGGTTTGTTGGCGCAGCTCTACGGTTGGCACGCGGGCTTCGGTCTGGCCGGTGCGCTGATGCTGATCGGCCTTTTCACCTACATCGCAGGCTTCCGCTACCTGCCGCCAGATCGCCCGCGTGCCGGCATGGTGCGGGAAAAAACGTCGCTGGATCGCCGTCAGTGGCGCATCATCGGCGCACTAGCGGTGGTCTCAGCGATCACCGTGTTCCAGAGCATCGGTTATTACCAGAACACCAACAGCAATCTGGTCTGGATAGACCGCAGCGTGAACTTGAATCTGTTCGGCTTCCACGTGCCGGTGGCATGGTTCAATTCGATCGACCCCTTGGCCAGCATCGTCGGCGTGCCGATATTGTTTGCGCTTTGGCGATGGCAGGCCGCGCGCGATGCCGAGCCGGATGATCTGGGCAAGATCGCGACCGGCGCCTGGATCACCGCGGTCGCCAATCTGCTGCTGGTGATCGCTTGCGTGCTCAGTCCGCGCACCAATGCCATCGTGCCGATCGCCTACGACGTCCTGCTCGGCATCGGCTTTCTCTACTACTGGCCGACCCTGCTGGCGCTGGTGTCGCGCGCCGCGCCCGCGAGCTTGAAGGCGACCATGATGGGCGCGGTGTTCCTGACGCTCTTCGTGAGCAACAGCATCATCGGTTGGCTCGGCGGTTTCTACGAGCACATGACGCCGGCTGGCTTCTGGGCCATGCACGCCGGCATCGCGGCGATCGGCGGCGTGCTCGCCTTCGGATTGAGGCGGCCATTGATGCGGGCGCTGGCGCTTGGGTAACGGAGAAAAACATCGAAGTTCTAATTTCATGCGTTCCTTATTAGTGCTCTTCCAGTGATCCACATTCGCTTGACCAATTGGAACATATAGCGTATTTAGGAATTTGAAAGGTAATCCTGATCACGTTGGTCGCGCCGATTGGCCCGACGTCCCCCCGTATTGAGTAGCGGTTGGCTTTAGAGTCCGGTGGTTACTGTATCCGCTTTGCTTGCCAGTCGTGTTGCGTAGGCGGCGGGTGTCAACCCGCCCAATCCTTTCTTCGGCCGCTCCTGGTTGTATTCGCGTCGCCACGCCTCGATCACTGCCCGCGCATGCGGCAGACTGGTGAACCAGTG
>JBDTAJ010000114.1:0-6107 GCA_039924705.1 Rhodanobacteraceae bacterium | reverse complement strand
AGGCGTCCTCGCAATCCAACCGTCTCGATGATTTTGTCGGCAGCGGGACCTGCAGCGGTAACGTCATGGCCATGGGCAAGGACTCCGGCCATGCCACGACCGGCAAATACAGCGGCGAGAAAGTCCTGGGCGGCAACTGGGTCGTGATCCATTATGACGAGGACCAGACCTCTGTGAATCCGAAGCCATTTCACGTCGCGCAATATTTCGGTTACGACGCAGCGAAGAAGCGCTACGTCTCGGTGACCTTCGACAACTCGGGCGCCGGCTCCGGCTACAGCACGGGCACCAGTTCTGGCTGGAAAGACGACAGCCTCACCTTGGACAACACCGCCTCGATGGGCGGCAGAACCGTCGCCGGCCGCGATGTGTTCACCAAGAGCGACAGTGGCATGTCCGGCCACACCGGGATGATGCGCGACAAGAATGGCAAATGGGCCAAGACCGACGAGGAAACTTGTCACAAGGCGTGATGTTGCGTGCACCGCAACCCGACTGAAGTCGGGTTGCGGTGCAGCGATGGCACCAAGGCGTCAATGCGATCACAGCCAACCTGCATCCGGCATGCGCTAAAGTGCGCGGATGATCGAAACCGAACACCTGTGCAAGCGCTATGGTGCATTGCCCGCCGTCGATGATCTGAACCTGCGCGTCGCGGCGGGGCAGGTGCTGGGTTTGCTGGGGCCCAATGGCGCGGGCAAATCGACCTCGATGCGAATGATCGCCGGATTCCTGTTGCCCAGTTCCGGCAGCGCGCGCGTGTGTGGCCACGACGTGGTGCGCGCGCCCCTGGCCGCGCGCCGTGCGCTGGGTTATCTGCCGGAAGGCGCGCCGAGTTACGGCGAGATGAGCGTACGCGAATTTCTTTTTTTCATCGCGCACGTGCGCGGGCTGACCGGCATCCCACGCAGCCGGCGGCTGGATGAGATGGTCGGGCTGCTGCAACTGGAATCGGTGCTGGAACAGACCATCGAAACGCTGTCGAAAGGTTATCGCCGCCGTGTATGTCTGGCGCAGGCGCTGCTGCACGATCCGCCTGCGCTGATCCTTGACGAACCCACCGACGGTCTCGATCCCAACCAGCAGCGCGAAGTGCATGCGTTGATCCGCAGCATGGCGCGCGATCGCGCGATCGTGCTGTGCACGCACGCGTTGAACGAAGTGCGTACGGTCTGCAACCGCGTGGCGATTCTCGCGGGTGGGCGTTTGCGCGCGCAAGGCACGCCAGCGGAACTGGAAGTGCAATCGCGCTATCACGGCGCGGTCAGTTTTCATGCCCCGGCCAGCGCCCTGGCACGCGAACTGCTGGCGCGCCTGCCGGATGTGGACAGCGTGGAAGTCGATCCCGCCGACGGCCGCGTCACGGTGTTTCCGCGCGGCGGCCGGGCGATTCTTGCCGACGTGCAAGCGTTGTTGGAAGCGCAGCATCTGCAAGTGGACGAACTGCAATTGGAGCGTGGCCGGTTGGAAGACGTATTTCGCCGCATCACCGAAGAGGCCGCGCAACCCGCGGAGGTGGCGGCGTGACCTGCCCCGGCGAAAACGTGTTCGAAGGCAAACCCTTGCGCGGCCGCGCATTCGCCGGTGTGCTGCTGCGCGAACTGCGCGGTTACCTGGTCACGCCGGTGGCGTGGTTGTTCACGCTGATCTTTCTGCTGCTCGCGGGCGCGCTGACATTTTATCTGGGCGGTTTCTTCGAGCGTGGACAAGCCGACCTGCAACCTTTCTTCCAGTTCCATCCGTGGCTGTATCTGGTGCTGGTACCGGCGGTGGCGATGCGCTTGTGGGCGGAGGAGCGCCGCAGCGGCACGCTGGAATTGCTGCTGACGCTGCCGATTCGGCCGTGGCAGGCGGTGCTGTCTAAGTTCTTGGCGGCGTGGCTTTACATCGGCATCGCGCTGGCGCTGACGTTTCCGATGTGGCTCACCGTCGATTATCTCGGCAACCCCGACAACGGTGTGATCCTGGCCGGTTACATCGGCAGCTTTCTGCTTGCCGGCGCGTTTCTGGCGATCGGCGAGTGCCTGTCGGCGGCGACGCGCAGCCAGATCGTCGCTTTCATTCTCGGCGTCGCGGTCAGCTTTCTGCTGCTGATGGCGGGCTACCCGCTGGTGCAGGGACCGCTGCACGCGCTGGGTTGGCCGGCGCTCGCGGACGCGTTCGCGGAGTTGAGCCTGTATGCGCATTTCAACGCGATCTCGCGCGGTGTGCTCGACCTGCGCGACATCGCGTATTTCGTTCTGACGATCGCGTTCTGGCTGATCGCCTGCGTGATCGTGCTCGATACCAAAAGAGGCATCTGACTTGCACTGGGCGGGCCATCCACGATTGCGCGGATCGCTGGCACTGGCGCTGCTGGCCGCGTGCTACGTGCTGCTGGTGTTGGCGAGCGGCATGGCCCTGCGCGGCGCGCGCATCGATCTGACCGCGGACCGGCTGTACACACTGTCGCCGGGCACCGAACACATCGTCGCCACGCTGACCCAACCGCTGCGATTGACGTTGTATTTTTCCGACCGTGCCAGCCGCGGGCTGCCGCAACTGCGCGCCTATCGGCAGCGCGTGGGTGACATGCTGGAGGAAATCGCGCGTCGTTCGCACGGGCGCATCGCGCTCGACGTGGTCGATCCGCAACCGTATTCCGAGGATGAGGATCGCGCCGCGGCGGCCGGTCTTACCGCGATGTCCGGCAACAATGGCGACGAAAAACTTTTCTTCGGCTTGTCCGCGCGCAATCTCGCCAACGGCCGCAGCGGTTCGATTCCGTTCTTTCTGTCGGATCGCGAACCCTTCCTCGAATACGATCTCGCCAAGCTGATCCACGATCTCAGTGAGCACGGCAAACCGCGGGTCGGCATCATCAGCGGTCTGCCGATCGCCGGGAACCAAGCCTCTGCAACGCAGGAGGATCAGCGACCGTGGTCGATCGTGCAACAGCTCCGTCAGCTATTCGATGTGCGGATGTTGGATGCCGATGCGCTGAAAAAGATCGACGCCGATATCGACGTGTTGGTGTTGGTCCAACCGCGCGAGTTGCCGGACGATGCGCTGTATGCGATCGATCAGTACGTGCTGCACGGCGGGCGAGTGGTGGCGTTCGTCGATCCCGACGCGGAACTCGACGGCGGCCGCGCTTCCGATTTGCCTAGACTGTTCCGCGCGTGGGGCATCGCGTTCGATCCGGACAGCGTGGTGCTCGATCGCGCGCGCGCATTGGCGATCCAGCCGAGTCCGGATGCGGCGCCGGTGCGGCATCCGGCGGTGCTCGGGTTTTCCGGCGGCGACCTCAACCGCGACGATCCCGTCACCGCCGCGCTCGGCGTCATCAATATTTCCAGCGCCGGTCATTTCGAACTACTGCCGGGCACGGGCACGCGGCTGACGCCATTGATCCAGAGTTCGGGCGAGGCGACGCTGGATTCCGCGCAACGCGTGCGCGATGCAGTCGATCCGGGGTCGCTGTATACCGGCTACAAACCGGCGGGCGAACATTACGTGATCGCCGCGCGCGCAATCGGGCGCTTTGTCAGCGCGTTTCCGGGTCGCGTCGATCCCGCGCACCTCGCGCGAGCGAACAAGAATTGCCAGATCCTGCTGGTTGCAGACACCGACATGCTGTCCGATCGTCTGTGGGTGCAATTGACGCCGTCGTTCGGACAGACGCTGATGAACGCGTTCGCCAACAACGGCGATTTCTTCGTCAACGCGGTCGACAATCTCGGGGGACCATCGGACCTGATCGCGATCCGCGGTCGCGCGGTATCGCAGCGTCCATTCACCACTGTCGACAATTTGCGCCGCGCGGCCGACGATAAATTCAAGGCCAAGCAGAGCGAATTGCTCGACGAATTGGCCGATACGGAGAGCCGTCTCGCCGCGCTGCAAAGCAGTGGTGGCGAACGCAGCATGACGCTGAGCGCGCCGCAAAAATCCGCGGTTGGGCAGTTCATGCAACGCAAACTCGAGATCCGCGGACAGTTGCGCGAAGTACAGCGGCGTCTCGATGCCGACATAGAAACACTTGGTACGCGCCTGAAGTTCATCGATATTCTATTGATGCCGATCCTGCTGGTGCTGGTCTCGCTGAGCTATGCGGGCTTGCGTGCGCAGCGCCGTCGCCGCGTGCGGCAGGGGTTGGCATGAATCGCTGGCCGAGCGTGGCCGTTGCGGTCTTTGGAGCGAGCGCGGTCTTGCTGGGCGCGTTCGGCGCGCACGCTTTGCGAGGCATGATGACGCCGGACGCGATGCAGGTTTGGCACACGGCGGTGGGATACCAGTTCTGGCACACGCTGGCGTTGGGGTTGGTGGCATTGATGTTGCGCGGAAGTTTTATTGAAAAGTGCGGCCGGCACGGCCACTTTTTGATCTTAGCGCTCAGGACGAGCGCAATAGCTTTCGTACTGGGTATCGTGCTGTTCTGCGGAAGTCTGTACGCACTCACATTGGGCGCGCCGCTATGGCTCGGTGCGGTCACGCCGATCGGCGGCGTGGCATTTATCGTGGGTTGGATCGCGCTGGGCATCGCATCTATGCGCGAATTCGTTGAGTAGCTTCGCGCCCAGCATGGGCGCAGAAAGGAGACACGACGTGGCAGCAACACCGATCATCCCGCGCGGTTTCGATTTCGAAGTTGCCATCACGCATCTGGGAAAACGTGACAAGAAACTCGCGGCGTGGATGCGGCGGATCGGCCCATTGCAGCGGGATTTCGACGCACGCTTCCAGCCGGTCGACGCGCTGGTGCGCGCGATCCTCTATCAACAATTGTCGGGGAAAGCCGCGGCGACCATTACCGGCCGCGTCGAAAAGCTGATGCCGCGTGGCAGGAAGATCACCGCCGCCGGCATCGAAGCCGCCAGCGACGAGGCGCTACGCGCGGCCGGTGTGTCGCGCAACAAGATCGCGGCGCTGCGCGATCTTGCAGAAAAATCCCGCGAAGGCATTGTGCCCACGCCGCAGCAGCTCGCGCGCATGCCCGATCAGGAATTGATCGATCATTTGATCCAGGTGCGCGGCATCGGCCGCTGGACAGTGGAGATGCTGCTGATGTTTCGGCTCGGACGACCCGATGTGCTGCCCGTGCACGATCTGGGCATCCGCAAGGGCGCGCAGATCGTGCATCGTTTCGACACCATGCCCGCGCCGCTGGCGTTGCAGGCATTTGGTGAGCGCTGGGCGCCGTATCGCACGCTGGCGAGTTTGTATCTGTGGAAAATCTGCGAAGCGGCGAACCCGCCGAAAAAGTCGGCGAAGCCGGTCAAGCGGTTGCAGGTCGAATAACCTGCATGCGATGCCTTGAATGGCATCGCATGCAGGTTATAGGGTGATGCAGGGAAGACGATCGGATAAGCGATTCAGGGATGGCTACTTGCGATTAACTCATTTTTTATTGTGCCAACACCAATGCCACGGTTCGTACGCGATGCCGTGTAGATTGCCGCGCGGATACGATAACGAGAATCCGTAGTCACCGGTATGACGGGTGAGCCACGCAAACGCGGGCGAGTGCTCGAAGGCTTCTTCGAGTTCCGCGTAACCCGGCGTGGTGAAGTCCAGCGCGCGCCCCGTGTGGTGCTCGCTGTAACCGGGCGCGGCGCTGACGCGCAGAATCCCGTCCATCGCCAGGCCGCTTTGCAGCTTGCGTTCGAGGATGCCGAGTTGATATTCGATCGAGCGGAATGCAGAGACGGCCTGCAATTCGATGTCGTCGTGTGATGCCGCATCCCGCATTGCGGCGAACGCGCGCGCGGCAGAGGGAATCAGCCATTGCGCGCGGTCGTGCACGTCATCGCCGATGCAGAGCAGCCGCGACGGTTCGCGCACCCGACGCAGTTTGCGCGCGCGCGCGTAATCGCGTGGCACGCCTAGCGCATGCGCGCGCTCGATCAAGGCTAGGCGCTGCGCGTTATCGGCACAGCGCGCCGGTGGTTCGGGAACGGAGGCCACGAACGATCAACTGCCGGCGGAAGCGGGCACGGAAGCGGACGCCTTGGCATTGAAACCAACAATTTTGCCATCGGTTCCGCACACGACTTGCACGGTTATATTTGTGCTCTGATATTGCATCGGCACATTAACCACCGTGTAAACGCCATTGATGTTGCTTT
>JBDTAJ010000113.1:0-6634 GCA_039924705.1 Rhodanobacteraceae bacterium | reverse complement strand
GCTTACGCTAACCAGCGTTGAGGCTTTCGGATCGTTGAGCCCTAGCGTCAGCGCGGCCAGCAGAATAAAGATCACCTCGCCCGCGTACATATTGCCGAATAGCCGCAGGCCGAGGCTGAGCGGCTTGGCCAGTTCCTCCACGATCTTGAGCAACAGGTTGATCGGCATCAGCCCGATCTTGACCACGATGTTGCCTGAGCTGAAGGGATGGAACAGCGATTCCGCGCCAACGCTCTTGAAACCCTTGCAGTAGAAGCCGTACCAGATCGCGATCAGGAACACCGTCAGCGACATACCCAACGCTACGTTGGGATCTGCCGACGGCACCACACGCAGGTGGCCGATGCCGATGCTGCCGGCGGTGCGCGGCAAGGCGTCGATCGGCAGCAAATCCATGATGTTCATCACCATCACCCAGAAACCGATCAGCAACGCCATCGGCGCGACAAACCGGGATTTCTGGTGGAAGGCATCCTTGACCTGACGATCAACGAATTCGACCATTATCTCGACAAAGTTCTGCAGCTTGCCCGGCACGCCGTTGCTGGCGCGCCGCGCGATCGGCTGAAACAAAAGAATGAAAAACACGCCCAACAATATGGAAAAAAATACCGAGTCGAGATTCAACACCCAGAATCCATCGGCTTCCGGGCTGATCCGCATGGTATGCAGATCCAGTTTGAGGAAGGTCAGATGGTGCAGGATGTAGCTGCCGCTGTCGTGACTACTTTCGACCGCCATAACCGGAACAATCCTTCAACTTGGCTCTCGACTTGATTACGAACATCCGCGTGACATGACATCAACGCTTGAACCACACCATCAGAACATTGACCGCAATTGCCGCGCCGAACCCCGTCAACGCGGGCAAGGGCGGCAGACTCCATCGCGCCAGGATCAGGTAGAACCCGCCCAGCACGACGATCCATTTCAATGCCATCCCGACCGCGAAGCGCCCAAGAGTCGCTCCCCCGGCAGCAGGGTGCGGCGCGAACACGCGCAACGCCAACAGCGCCGTGCCGATCACCACCACCGCGCCGCCACACCATGCGGACACCGCGAAGGGGATGCCCCGCGCCAAAAAAAACAGGCCGGCGATCATGGTGGCGCCAGCTTGCGCGGTCACCATGTGCACAGCGAGCCGGCGACCGGCGGCTATCGAGTTGTACATCTGGCCATCCGGCTGCACCGCAGGCTTGAGAAACCTCGCGGCCTAGCCTGAAAATGATAGCAGCGGCGATTGCGACGCCGCAAGCTTCAGGGCCGGTTTTTCAGCCGCTTACGGGACAGCCGACGGACCGGTGATGATCGCGATGTCTCCACTGAAAACGAGCCTGCGTGAGCCCTCCCTTGAGTGTAGCCGATGGGTGCATCCTCGCCGCCGCGCTGGTCCCGCTGTTGTTCACCGGCATTGCCAAGTTCGGCGATTCGGGCCGTGGTTTCGACAATCGCGTCACGCGCAATTTTCAGGCCGCGCTCACCGGCTGGCGCGCCCGTGCGCATTGGGCGCATCAGAACGGCATGGAAGCGTTTCCGCTGTTCGCCGCTGCGGTCTTGCTGGCCGAATTCCGCGCGGCGCCGCAAACCTGGATCAATCTGCTGGCGTTGGCTTTCATTGTGCTGCGCCTGGTCTACGGCGCGCTGTATATCGCCGATCGCGCGAGCCTGCGCAGCATCGTGTGGGCGCTGGGATTCCTGTGTTGCGTCGGGATGTTCGTGATCGCGGCTTAGCGAGGTTCTCCAGCACGTCATCCCGGCGCATGTCCAAACAGGATCCTGCGTTGTTCGCCCGACATTGGCGCATCGCTTTCGTAACGCTTGCCCATCGCGCAGGCGCGTTGCGTGGCGGGACGTCGCGCGATCGCTTCACGCCAGCGCCGTACGTTTTGATACGGCGCAAGATCGAGGGGTGCCTTGCGGTACGGATCGATCCACGGATAGCACGCCATGTCAGCGATGGTGTATTCATCGCCCGCGATGAAGTCGCGGCTTTGCAAGCGATTGTCCAGTACGCCAAGCAGGCGATGCGCCTCGCGCCTATAGCGGTCGATGGCATAGGCGATCGGCTCCGGCGCATACACGCTGAAATGACCATGTTGCCCGGTCATCGGGCCCAAACCCGCCATTTGCCAGAACAGCCATTCGATCGCCTGCATCCGCGCGCGGGGATCGCGCGGGATGAACTTCCCTGTCTTGCCGGCCAGGTACAACAGGATCGCTCCGGATTCGAACACGCTGAGCGGGACGCCGCCATCGGGTGGATCGCGGTCGACGATCGCCGGCATCTTGCCGCTCGGGGAAATCGCGAGATATTCCGGCGCGAACTGTCCGCCCTTGCCAATATCGACCGGTTTGACCGTGTATGCCAGTCCGCTTTCTTCGAAAAACAGCGCGACTTTGTACCCGTTGGGCGTTGGCCAGAAATGGAAGTCGATCATGGCTGATCTACTTGTGCGCTCAACATCGAATGAGCGGCGAGTTTGCGCCGCCGCACGTCAAGACGGCGCGCAGATCTTCGAAACAAGCGGGTGACTCGCGCATCCAATGGTCACTTGCCGATGCAAAACGTCGAGAAGATCGCACCCAACAAATCATCGGAGCTGAATTCACCGGTGATTTCGCCCAGATACCGTTGCGCGGCTCTCAATTCTTCCGCGGCGAGTTCACCGGCTTGGCGATCGTGCAGCACACCCGCGGCCGCGGTTACGCAATCGTTGGCGTGTTGCAACGCCAGTACATGACGCGCGCGGGCGCTGAACGCGCCTTCCGTCATCGCGTCGGCGCCGGCCAGCGCCTTCAATTCCGTGCGCAGCAATTCCACGCCGGCGCCGGATTTGGCCGATAGTGCGATGAGTATCTCGCCATGATCGACGTCGCGATGTGGCGGCGAGCCTTCGAGGTCGATCTTGTTGACGACCACGATGCGTGCCGCCGACCGCGGCAAATCGTCGAGCAGCGCGCGATCATCGTTGACGTGCGCGCGGTCGGTCACCAGCAATGCCGCGTCGGCGCGCGCGAGTTCCGCGCGCGCGCGGCGAATGCCTTCGCTCTCGACCGCGTCGATGCTCTCGTGCAGGCCAGCGGTGTCGGCGAGCGTCAACATGACGTCGTCGATGCGCACTTCCTCGCGCAACACGTCGCGGGTCGTGCCGGGGATTTCAGTGACGATCGCGCGCTCGTCCGCTGCGAGTGAATTCAAGAGACTCGACTTGCCCACATTGGGGCGACCGACGATCACAGCGTGCAGACCATCGGTCAATCTCACGCCGCGGCGCGCCTGCGCGAGCAACGCGGCGAGATCGACGCGCAAGGTGGCGAGTCGTTCGCGCAACATGGGATCGGCGAGAAAATCGATTTCCTCCTCCGGAAAATCGATCGCCGCCTCGATGTGCGCGCGCAAGCCGATCAGCGCCTGTAACTGCGCTTGCACACGCGTCGAGAATTCGCCTTGCAGCGAACGCAGGGCCGCACGCGCCTGGGCTTGCGAGCGCGACGCAATCAAATCGGCGGTGGCCTCGGCTTGGGCCAGGTCGAGCTTGCCGTTCAAGAATGCTCGTTCGGAAAACTCACCGGCGCGCGCTGGCCGCGCACCCAATGCGCAAACGCGCTGGCGCAATTCATCGAGAACCACCTGGCTGCCGTGCGCATGCAGTTCCAGCACGTGCTCGCCGGTGAAAGAGCACGGCGCCGGGAAATACAAAACCAGCGCGCGGTCGATCAGCGCGCCACGTTCGTCATGCAATGCCGCGAGCTTGGCGCGTCGCGGCATCGGCAACGCGCCGAGCAAGTCACGCGCGATCCGCGGCACGCGAGGTCCCGAAACGCGCAGCACGCCGATGCCGCCGGCACCGGGAGGCGTGGCGATCGCGACAATCGTGTCGGGTGCGGCGATCACCGCCAGCTGTTCACATGCGTGCTCGCGCGTCCGCCTGATCGATGCGGCGCGTGATGACCCATTGCTGGATCACGCTGGTCAGGCCATTGACCACGTAGTAAAGGGTCAAGCCGGCGGGGAAAAAGGCGAACATCACCGCGAACACGATCGGCATCGCCTTCATCATCTTCGCCTGCGTCGGATCCATGCCCGCGGTCGGCGTCAGGTACTGGGTGGCGATCATTACCAGCGTGTACAGCACCGGCAACACGAAATACGGATCGGGTGCGGACAGATCATGGATCCAGCCGAAGAACGGCGCGTGGCGCAATTCGACGCTGTACATCAAGACGTAATACAGTGCGAAGAACACCGGAATCTGCACCAGCGCCGGCAGACAGCCGGCTAAGGGATTCACTTTCTCCTTCTGGTATAGCTCCATCATCGCCTGCTGGTGTTTCTGCTTGTCCGCGCCGTGGCGTTCCTTCAACGCCTTGATGCGCGGTTGCAGCTTGCGCATTTTGGCGCCGGCCTTGTACTGCTGCTCCGACAACTTGAAGAACACCGCTTTGATGAGCAGCACCAGCAGGATGATCGCCAAACCCCAGTTGCCGGTCAGCGCATGGAACTTCGAAAGAATCCAAAACAGCGGCTGCGCAATCACGGTGAAGATGCCGTAATCGATGGTGAGTTCCAACCCCGGCGCGATGCCCGACAGCGTGTTCTGCAGTTTGGGGCCGACATACAAACGCGCATCCACCGTCGCGCTCTGTCCCGGCGCAACCGACAAACCCGGCCCGCGCACGCGAATAAGAAACCGCGTTTTGCCGCTGGCATCCGCGCTTGGCAATTGCGCGCTGCTGAATTGCTCGGGCTTGTTCGCCGACGGTATCCATGCGGCGAAAAAATAATGCTGGATCATAGCCACCCAACCGCCGCTCACGCCGCGATCGAGCGGATCCTTCTGGTATTTATCGAAGGCGAGCTTCTCGAACTTGTCTTGCGGGCTATACCACGCGGCCCCCAGAAAACTGGAACGCTCGGGATCATAGAACTCCAGAAAATGTTTCGGCGGCGCCGGCGGCTCGACGCGTTCGATCTGCTCGTAGGCGTTGCCGCTCCAAGTGCGCGCGCTGATGTTATCGATGCGTTGGCTCAAGCCGATCACGTAACTGCCGCGCGTCAACGTGTAGCGTTTGGTCACGCGCACGCCGGAAGGAGCGGTCCACGCCAGATCGACGGAAGTCTGATTGCCGTTTGAGATCGGCGCTTGCGCCGCGAACAACGCGCGATGATCGGGCGCCGGGCTGCCGCCCGCGCCGACCAGCCCGTCCTGCGCGACGAAGAAACGCTGCGCATCGTCGTCCAGCAATCGCACCGGCGCAATGTCGCCCTTGACTTCTTTCGGATAGGCAAGCAGGTCCGTGCGCACGATGCTGCCGCCGCGCGGATCAACGGTGAGACGCAACACATCATTCGCAAGCACGATCGATTGCGGCGCGGCATCCGAAGCCGGCACTCCTGCGGATGCGACGGCGGACGTGGTCGATACCGACGATGCCACCGCCGGCACCTCGCGCGATGCGGCCGTCGACGACGCGCTGGCGGCGGGCACTTCGCCGCTCGCGATCGTGGCGTCGCTCGCCGTGGCGGATTGCGATGTTTGCGACGTCGCGGTCGGTGGCGGCACGGCGTAATCCTGCTGCCACTGGTTCCAGATCAGATACGCGACGAACAACAGCGCCACGACCAGCAGGGTTCGCGTTTGATTGATCACGGGGAATACGCTCGTGCCTGGGTGCGAGCGCAGCGCGCCCGGCGGTCAATCCGCGATTGTGCCGGGTGCTGCCGCTCGCTTCAACGGTTTCAATCGGGGCCACGCCGCATCGAGATCGGCGCGCAGTGCCTCGTTGGGCGCATCCGCGGCCTGTGCGCGCGCGATCAGCACCAGATCGATGGCGGGCAGAATAGCGCGCGCATGGCGGAACGATTCGCGCGCAATGCGCTTGATGCGATTGCGTGTCACCGCGCGCTTGGAGACGCGCCGCGAAACCGTCAACCCCATTCGGCATTCCGCTGCGTCGCTTGCGCTGTAACGGATCAGGAAATAGCGGGAATCGAAACGCCCCGGCGCGTATCGCAACGCTGCAAAATCCGCGGCACGACGCAGCCGCGCTTCGGGCGGCAGGCCGAGCGCACCGGACATGGTGTTATGGGATTAGACGCTTGCGGCCCTTGGCGCGGCGCGCGGACAGCACTTTGCGGCCATCGGCGGTTTTCATGCGTGCGCGAAAACCATGGGTGCGGGCGCGCTTGAGCCGGCTGGGCTGGAAAGTGCGTTTCATCGGAGAGCTCCGGAGGCCTCAAGACGCGGCATCGCGCGAGAAAGGCGTTAAAAAAGATGTGAGATCGTAGGCGTGCGCGTCAGGGCTGTCAAGGCAAATACTATCGAGCAAGGCACTGACCGGCCGCGCGGGTAAACGGGCGCTGCTAGACTTCCTGTTTGTTTCGCGAGCGCGTCATGCAATCCCATCCCCTTCCTCACGAGCCCGCCGTCGGCGATTTGTGGCGGCGCTGCCTGCAACGTCTCGAAGGCGAGCTGAGCGAGGAGGCCATGCACACATGGCTGCATCCACTGCAGGCGCGAGTGGATGGTGATTCATTGCGGTTGTTCGCGCCCAACCCTTACA
This sequence comes from Rhodanobacteraceae bacterium, assembly GCA_039924705.1. Classification (GTDB taxonomy): domain Bacteria; phylum Pseudomonadota; class Gammaproteobacteria; order Xanthomonadales; family Rhodanobacteraceae; genus 66-474. Next base: position 70 of record JBDTAJ010000113.1, on the reverse strand, counting down.
CATTGGACACCGTGCGCGACGAATATCTGCCGCGCATCGAACTGGCGCTGACGGACGTGGCCGGACATTC
>JBDTAJ010000112.1:0-3412 GCA_039924705.1 Rhodanobacteraceae bacterium | reverse complement strand
ATTTCAGCGATTGTTTTTGGCGGCCGCCGCGAGTCGCTCATCCCGCTGGTATTCGAGGCGCGCGACTGGACCCACGGCGTGCTGGTCGGCTCGTCGATGGCCTCGGAAACCACCGCTGCCGCCGCGGGTCAGGTCGGTGTGGTGCGTCGCGATCCGATGGCGATGAAGCCCTTCTGCGGCTATAACTACGGCGATTATTTCGCGCACTGGCTGTCGTTCGATCGCCCCGGCGCCAAGTTGCCGAAGATCTTCCAAGTCAACTGGTTCCGCAAGGGCAAGGATGGCAAGTTTCTGTGGCCGGGCTTCGGCGACAATCTGCGCGTGCTGGAGTGGATATTGCAACGTGTCGCGGGCGAAGTGGACGCAGTGGAAACCCCCATCGGCCTGCTGCCGAAGAAGGAAGACCTGGATGTCGATGGGTTGCGCTTGGATGATGCCGCGCTCGATACCCTGCTCGAGATCGATGTCGAGGGATGGAAGGGCGAGCTCGCCGCGATCGGCGAATATCTCGATGGCTACGGCGCGCACATGCCGCAGACACTGAAGGACGAACAGCACGGTATCGCCGCGGCGCTCGACGTCGAGGCCGCGCCGTTTCGCAAGGCCGCAGCGGTGTCGTAAAAAAATCACCGACTCTGTGTTCCCCACTTGTCCCTACCCTGCCATGTCATCCGATCCTTCTTTTTCGTTCGAATCGACAAATATCGAGTTGGGGGTGGCGCGCACCCATGTAAAACAGGGCCGTCTGGTCGAGGCCGAACAGGCTTACCGGAATGTGGTCGCCGTTGAGCCCGATCACGTCGAAGCCCTTCGGTTTCTTGCCAACGCCGCGCTGTCACGCGGCGATCCGGGCGAAGCGGTGGCTTTGCTCAGCCGCGCTGCACAGGTCGATCGCAACGATATAGGGGTGTTGCTGGAACTGGGTGTCGCATACCGAGCTGGGCAGCGCATGGATGAGGCGCGTTATGTGCTCGAACGCGCCCTGGAGCTGAGCCAAGGCCACAACACGACCGCGCGCCTGCTGCTGGCCAACGTGTTCGAATTGGATAGCCGGCCGGAGGTCGCATTACCGCATTATTTTCGCGCCATTCTCGATGCGCAGTCGGCGGGGCAATGGTTGAGCGACCCAACCACAGAACCTGGCCTGCGCCAGCTTGTGCAACATGCGATGCAATATGTGGCCACGGGCCGTCGCAACCTGTTCGAAGGCGCGCTGCAGCCTTTTCGTCGCGGCATCAATGCGGCGCGTCTCGGTCGCGTCGACACGGCATTGGCAACTTACCTGCTCGATCGAACCGAGCCACCGGCCGACCCACGACAACGACCAACTTTCCTCTATCTCCCGGGACTGGACGCGACGTGTTTTTCCAATACCGCGTCATTGGGCTGGCTGGATGATTGGGCAGCCCGGGCAGCCTCGCTGGATGGGGAGGCGGGTTCGTGCCTGTCTGCCGCCGTGGAAACTCCCCATCCTTCGCTTTTCAGCCTGGAAGCGATGACCGCAAACGATAGCGTCAACATCCCGCCTGCGAAAGAGCAACAGGTTTTCTTGTATCAACGCGGTGTACTGCAAGACACAGCCCATCAACGCGCCCCGCATTTGCTCGCGTTAATCGACTCGACACCGCTGATACACATTCCCCGTTATGGCCCGGATGCCGCGGTTGTCGCGTTGCAGCCAGGGGGCCGTTCTGCTCCGCGCCGAGGACGCACCAATGCCTTCTGCAGTGTCGTCGTTGCTTTCTCGGGAAGTGCGCCCCTGCAAGTCACCGTCGGAGGAGAATCCCGTCAACTGATGGCGACCGAGTCCTTGATATTCGATCCGAGTTTTGAATACGAATACGCCGCCTCGGGCGATGGGCAAGCACGCGCCTTGATTTTCGATGTCTGGCACCCGGACATTTCGCCGCTGGAACAAGACGCCTTGACAGCCTTGACTGTCGCGGTGGTGGATTTCGATGCGCGGTTGCAAGATCTTGCCTGAGCATTCAGCCACGGATGCAGCAAATGCCGGCTTTCCGGCAACACACGATCTTGCTCGTTACGTGCAGTGCTTCGACAACGCACTGGAAGCCGACTTCTGTCAACGCATGATCGAATCCTTCGATCATCTTTCGCACTTTCATGCCCGCAATGGTCGTGGCGTCATGCCCCAGCTCAAGGAAAGCGCATGGACGGAACTCAATGTGACCAAGATGGCCAATGAATCGCTTGAGGGATTCTTTCGCGAACAGACGTTGCATCATCTTGCTCTGTACAACGAGCGGGTCGCGTTGACGCTGCCGATCCCGCCGCGCAACCGTCTCGAGAACCTGCGCATCAAGCGGTACTCCGTCGCGGCAGGCGATCGATTTCAGCCACATTTCGACGCGCTCGATTACAGTTCGAACCGTTACATGGTGTTTCTGTGGTACCTCAATGATGTGCTAGAGGGAGGCGAGACCGAGTTTTGCGATCTTGGTCTGCGCATTGAGGCGCGAGCCGGGCGGTTGCTGATGTTCCCCCCCTACTGGATGTTCCAGCACGCGGGTCTGCCGCCACGTTCCAACGACAAATACATGATTTCCACCTACCTGCTGTTCTGAACCGGCTAAAAGTATCGTCTGCCTTGGCGACCCGTCTAAACCCATGCGCGTCAAGGCGCATCCAATCTGGCACGATGGATGGTGCCTGTCTCACTTTGCGAATGCCCATGCCGCCAGCGCGCCGTGAATCCGCGATGGTCGTGGAAGCCGCCTGCGCGGAACCCCGCGCCGACGCGGAACTCGCGCGCGCGGCGGTTAGTGGCGACACGCATGCTTTCGAGGCGCTGTATCGGCGCCATGTCGGCCGTGTGCATGGCGCAATCCTGCGCCTCACCGGCGGCCGCCACGCGCGCGCGGAAGAGCTGACCCAAGATGCCTTCGTGCGCGCATGGCAGAAGCTGCCGGGCTTCCGGCATCAGAGCGCATTCGGCACCTGGTTGTATCGGCTCGCGGTCAACACCGCGTTGATGGATCTGCGCGCATCGAAGAACGATCCGGTCGAACACTCCGTCGATGAAGAAGCGCTGGCCGGGTACGGCGCGCATTCGTTTTGTCCCGCCGAGGCCAAGGAACTGGAGCGCGCGGTAACGGCATTGTCGCCGCGCGCCCGCGCGGTACTGGTGTTGCACGACATCGAGGGCTGGAAACACGAGGAGATCGCCGCGGAGCTTGGCATGGCGATCGGCTCGTCCAAGGCACAATTGCATCGCGCGCGTCGCTTGTTGCGGCGTGCGCTGGAAGAACGCGGGGAAGACCATGCTGTCGCTTGAAGATCGCCAACGCCTGCGCGCGCTGGCGCAACCCGTCGAGCCGCAGCGCGACCTGTGGCTGGCGATCGCCGCGCGTCTCGCAACGCCGTCGCACGCGTCGCGGCGCCGTGACGCCTG
>JBDTAJ010000111.1:0-5385 GCA_039924705.1 Rhodanobacteraceae bacterium | reverse complement strand
CGGCCAGCGCGCGCCACGCATAGGAGCGTTTCGCATAGGCGAGCGCATAAGCCGGCTCCAGGTGGATTGCGTCGTCGTAGAAACCAATCGCCTTGCGCAGATTTCCTTCGCTCAGCGGCGCAAGCCGATAGTTGCCTTGCAACAGTGCGTTGTAGGCCGCGAGATTGCCGCCGGGCGGCTGCCCGGACGACACCGGCAATTCGCCCAACAGGGTGACTTTCAATGCGCCGGCCACCGACTTCGCGATATCGCGCTGCACCGCGAAGATGTCCTTCAATTCGCGATCGTAACTCTGCGACCAGAGCATGCTGCCATCAGCCGCATTGACCAGCGAAGCGTGGATGCGCACCTTGTCACCCTGTTTGCTTACTGCGCCCTCCAGCAAGGTCGCCACCCCGAGCTTGCGACCGATGCGCACATCGTCGTGCTGTTGTGCGCCACGAAACTGGAACGACGAATTGCGACTGATGACCCGCAAACCGCGCACCTGCGCCAGCGCGGTAATCAGCTCCTCGGACAAGCCATCGGAAAAATAATCCTGATTGGGATCATCGCTCTCGTTGATCAGCGGCAGCACGGCGATGGAGCCGGCGACCGGCACGATGCCCCCTTTCGTAGCCTGCGTCTGGACGGCGTCGGCCGCGGATACCACGAGACTGCGCGCAGCCGGTTGAACCCCGAATTCGCGCCAGGAAGACACCGCCACCGCCAACGCAAGCACGACCAGAATCGTGATGTCGAGTGTTCTGCCGAGCCTTTGCGTATGCTCAGCCGACCGCGCGCCGTGCGCGTGCCCATGTCTGGTACGACGGGCGCCGGCGGGCGTCTTCTCGAATGCCCATGCCAAAACCAGCGCGATCGGAAAACCCAACACCAGCAGCGACACCAGCACCTTCAGTACCCAAGGCGGTGCGCCGAAGGTCGGAAAAACCATCGTGGCCAGTTGCAGCACCACCCAGCCCACGGCCGCGTAGGCGATCGCCACGCGTCCGATGTGGCGGCGTCGCAATTCCCGCAGGAAACCGGATTTAGCCACGCGGAACCCCCTCGCATGCAAGCACCCAAGCACAAATCGCACGGCACCGACTCGCTGGCATCTTACGCCGGGCCAGCCGTAATGCGCGGTTACGGCCACCTCACCCGCGGCGGTGACTTGGGGTAGTTCCGCGTCACCCGTACAATCCCGCTTTCCCGTTGGGTGTTTGATCCCTTCGACGCGCCGCGCTTGCGGCGTACGCCCCGAGCCCGCGCATGGACAAGAGTTTCGACCCCAAAACGATCGAAGCCAAGTGGTACGCCCGCTGGGAGGCCAGCGGCGCATTCGCGCCTGCCGGCCACGGCCAGCCTTACTGCATCCTGCTGCCGCCGCCCAATATCACCGGCACGCTGCACATGGGCCACGCGTTCCAGCACACGCTGATGGATGCGTTGATCCGCTATCACCGCATGCGCGGCGCGGACACGCTGTGGCAGCTCGGCAGCGACCACGCCGGCATCGCCACCGAAATGGTGGTCACGCGCCAACTCGCGATCGAGGGAATCGCGCGCGCCGATCTCGATCGCGAGCAGTTCATCGAACGCGTGTGGCAATGGAAGCGCGAATCCGGCGATACCATCGAGAAGCAGATGCGCCGGCTGGGCGATTCCGGTGACGGGCCGCGCGCGGTGTTCACCATGGACCCGATGCCTTCGCGCGCGGTGAACGAGTCGTTTGTGCGCCTGTACGAACAGGGTCTGATTTATCGCGGACAGAAACTGGTCAACTGGGATCCGGTGTTGAAGACCGCGATCTCCGATCTGGAAGTGGTCAGCGTGGAAGAGGACGGATTCCTGTGGTCGATCCGCTACGACGTGATCGATCCGCAGCCGGACGAACCCGATCATTTGGTGGTCGCCACCACCCGCCCGGAAACCATGCTGGGCGATGTGGCGGTGGCGGTGCATCCCGAGGACGAGCGTTATGCATCGCTGGTGACGAACAAACGGCGCTTGCGCTTGCCCTTGGCGGGACGCGAGATTCCGGTGATTGCCGACGATTATGTCGATCGCGAGTTCGGCACCGGCGCGGTCAAGATCACGCCGGCGCACGATTTCAATGATTACGCGATCGGACAACGGCACGGGTTGCCGCTGATCAATGTGTTTACCGGTGACGCGAAGATTATTAGTGGTGGCAGCGTTGCAAGCGACGCAATACCACCGAAGTACAAGGGCCTCGACCGCTACGACGCACGCAAAGCGATCCTCGCTGATCTCGACGCGCAAGACTTGCTGATCGAAACCAAGCCGCACAAGTTAACGGTGCCGCGCGGCGATCGCACCCATCAGGTGATCGAGCCGTATCTCACCTGGCAATGGTTCGTGAAGATGGACGGCTTCGCGCGACGCGGGCTGGAGTTGGTCGAAAACGGTTCGGTGAAATTCGTTCCCGAAAATTGGACCAGCACCTATCGTCACTGGCTATCAAATATCCAGGACTGGTGCATCAGCCGCCAATTGACGTGGGGGCATCGCATCCCGGCGTGGTACGACGTGCAAGGCAACGTCCATGTTGGCCGCGACGAGGCGGAAGCTCGCGCGCGTGGTGGGCTCGGCAGCGATGTCGAACTCACGCAGGACCACGACGTGCTGGAAACATGGTTCTCTTCCGCGCTGTGGCCGTTCTCGACGATGGGCTGGCCGGATGAAACGGCGATGCGCGAGCGCGGCTACGACAAATACCTGCCGAGCAGCGTGCTGGTCACCGGCTTCGACATCATCTTCTTCTGGGTCGCGCGGATGATCATGCTGACCGATCATTTCACCGGCCGCGTGCCGTTCCGCGAGGTGTATATCCACGGCCTGGTGCGCGACAAGGACGGACAGAAGATGTCCAAATCCAAGGGCAACGTGCTCGATCCGCTGGATCTGATCGACGGCATCGACCTGCACGCGCTGCTCGCCAAGCGCACCGGCGGGTTGATGCAGCCGCAGATGGCGATGAAAATCGAGACCGCCACGCGCAAGGAATTCCCCGATGGCATTCCAGCGTTCGGTGCCGACGCGCTGCGCTTGACCTTTGCCGCGCTGGCGGGTCCGGGCCGCGACATCAAGTTCGATCTCGACCGCTGCGAGGGCTACAAGAATTTCTGCAACAAGCTGTGGAATGCGGCAAGGTTTGTGTTGATGAATGCGGAGGGCGGGGGGCCGGAGACAGGAGACAAAAATCCGGCAACGGAATCGGAACGTTGGATTCTGACGCGCCTGCACCGCACTTTGGCCGAAGTGGAAACGCGATTCGCGGCGTATCGTTTCGATCTGGTCGCGCAAGCGCTGTACGAGTTCACCTGGAACGAGTTCTGCGACTGGTTCGTCGAGCTTGCGAAACCCGCGTTGAACGGTGACGACAGACTTGCCGCTGAGTCCACGCGCCGCACATTGCTGACCGTGTTGGAAGCGCTGCTGCGCGCGCTGCATCCGCTGACCCCCTTCGTCACCGAGGAAATCTGGCACGAAGTCGAACCGAAGCTCTCCATCGACGGCGATTTGCTGATGACGCAAACCTATCCGCGCGCGGCAGATTTCACGGTCGATGCGCAGGCCGAACGTGACATTGAATGGTTGCGTGCGCTGTTGTCCAGCGTGCGCAGGATTCGCGGCGAGATGAATATCCCGCCCGGCAAGCCGATCCCGTTGCTGTTCGCGGGCGATGACATCGAAGATCGCGCGCGCGCGCAGACATTTTCCGCATCGATCGCGTTTCTGGCACGCGCCGAATCGCAACGTTGGCTGGAACCCGGCGAGACGGAGCCGGCTTCGGCGATCGCGCCCATCGGTGAGTTGCGCGTGCTAATCCCACTGGCGGGCCTGATCGACCTCGATGCTGAGCGCGCGCGTCTGAAGAAAGAAATCGCGCGTATTGAATCGGAAAAGAAAAAATCTGCGGGCAAGCTGAGCAATACGAATTTTGTCGCCAACGCGCCGGGGGAAGTGGTCGAACAGGAACGCGCACGACTCGCGGATTGGGATGCGCAGCTCGCTGCGTTACGCGCACAATCGCGACGATTGGAGAACGCCTGAATCTTCAGCGTTGCGGAAACAATTCCATCGCCATCACGATCGCGTCTTCTCGACCGCGGCGCGCGGGATAGTAATTCGGGCGGCGGCCGATCTCGTTGAAGCCGGCGCGTTCGTACATGCCTTGCGCCGCCGAGTTGGACGGCCGCACTTCCAGGAACACGCGGTGCACGCCGTGCCAGCGTGCGAGATCGAGCAGGCGGTGCAGCAAGCGTCCGCCGTGACCGCGATCCTGTTCCGCCGGCGCCACGCACAGATTCAGGATATGCGCCTCGTCCGCGCCGGCCGAAAGAATGCCGTAGCCGATCACGTCGTCATACGACTCCAGCACCCAGCACTTGTGACCGGCTTCGATACAGTCGCGGAAGATGTGCTGCGACCACGGAAATTCGTAGGCCGCCGCTTCGATCGCCGCGACCGCGGCCAGATCGGTGCGGAGCATCGGTCGCAATTGCGGCAACGGCATGGCGACGACTGCCGCCATCTCAAACGTCTCCCGTCTCGCAAGCGAGATTTTGCAACATCTCCCACAACGCGCGTTTGCGCGCGCGATCGGCGTGCAGCGTCGCAAGCGTGTCGACCCTCAACACACGCGCCGGATCGATCGTTAGCGGCACATCGACAGCGCCGAAGGCTAGCACGCGCACGTGCGGATCGCGTTCGGCATCTACGATCCGCACGCATTGCATTCCGAGTTTGCTGATCGCCTCGGTGAGCTTGGCGGACAGCTCGGCCAGCTCTGGCCGATGCAGTTCCGCGCTCGCCCGGACCAGCACGATGCGATTGCCGGAGCGCGCGGGCGGCGATGCGGCGTCGACCGACGCCGCGGGCGCAACCTGCGAATCATCCGCAATCGTCGCGACAACGGCCGTCGCACCGTTGCGCGCGCGCAAACGCAGCGGCGCTATGCCCAGTGCACGTAGGGTGCGGGAGCGCGAAATCACGTCAACCACTGCGGCGGCCATCGCGTCAACCCGCCGGTGGATGCCGGCGGCTGGCGCGCAGGCGCCGGCGCGAACTGCGAAGGCGCAGCCCCCAAAGCGTCAGCACCGGCCCGGACAACACATACAGCGTGGCGATGATCAGCAGTACCACCGCCGTATTCAGTGCCAGCGCCACCACGATCAGCACCGCCAGGATGATCCACACGAACGGCACCTTGTCATGCCGCGGCCACGCCTTGAAACTGAAATAACGTACGCGGCTGACCATCAACAAGCCGGCGACGATCGCCAGAATCGGCGTGAAAAAACACAACCACGCGCCTTCGATGCCGGCATTGCGCATCGCCCACACGAACGACATGCACAAGCCGGCCGCGGCGGGGCT
>JBDTAJ010000110.1:0-2792 GCA_039924705.1 Rhodanobacteraceae bacterium | reverse complement strand
ACATCTGCGGCGAGGAAACCGCGCTGATGGAATCGCTGGAAGGCAAGAAGGGCATGCCGCGTTTCAAACCGCCGTTCCCGGCCAACTTCGGTTTGTACGGCAAGCCGACCACGATCAACAACACCGAGACGATCGCATCGGCGCCCGCGATCTTGCGCAAGGGCGCGGACTGGTTCCTGAACCTCGGCAAGCCCAACAACGGCGGCCCGAAAATCTTTTCGGTGACCGGCCACGTCAACAAGCCGGGAAATTTCGAGATTCCGCTCGGCACGCCGTTTTCCGAATTGCTGGAGATGGCAGGCGGCGTGCGCAACGATCACAAGTTGAAAGGGGTCATTCCCGGTGGTTCGTCGATGCCGGTGCTGCCGGCGGACATCATGATGGGCTGCACGATGGATTACGACGCGCTGGGCAAGGCGGGCTCCGGTCTGGGTTCCGGTGCGGTGATCGTGATGGATGAAACCACGTGCATGGTGCGCGCGTGTACCCGCATCGCGCGTTTCTACTTCGCCGAATCCTGCGGGCAGTGTACGCCCTGTCGCGAAGGCACCGGGTGGATGTACCGCGTGCTGCTGCGCATTATCGAGGGCCGTGGCACGATCGACGATCTGCATCGTCTCAAAGCCGTCGCCGGACAGATCGAAGGCCACACCATTTGCGCGTTCGGCGAAGCCGCGGCGTGGCCGGTGCAGGGTTTCCTGCGCCATTACTGGAACGAGTTCGAATATTTTGTGGAGCACGGACGATCCATCGTCGATGACACGTTGGGTATCGCGGCATGAGCGCAGCCCCCAAAGATGCCGCGCCGGATCTCGTCGAATTCGAGATCGACGGCAAGAGCGTCAAGGCGCCGAAGGGTTCGATGATCATCCAGGCTGCGGACGCGGCCGGCATTCCGATCCCGCGCTTCTGCTATCACAGGAAACTCGCGATCGCGGCCAACTGCCGGCAGTGCCTGGTTGAAGTGGAGAAGAGCCCCAAGCCCGCGCCGGCTTGCGCCACGCCGATCGCGTCGGGCATGAAGGTGTTCACGCGCTCGGACAAGGCGGTCAAGGCCCAGCGCAGCGTGATGGAGTTCCTGCTGATCAACCATCCGCTGGATTGTCCGATCTGCGACCAGGGTGGTGAATGCGAGCTGCAGGATGTCTCGCTCGGCTACGGGCGCTCGGTGTCGCGCTTCACCGAACGCAAGCGCAGCGTGGCCGACGAGGATATCGGCCCGCTGGTCGCGACCGACATGACGCGCTGCATCCATTGCACGCGCTGCGTGCGTTTTCTGGGCGAGATCGCCGGCACTTACGAATTCGGCGACATGGATCGTGGCGACCGCCATGTCGTTGGCACCTACATTGGACGATCGGTCGAATCGGAGTTGTCAGGCAACATCATCGATGTCTGCCCGGTCGGCGCGCTCACCGGCAAGCCTTTCCGCTTCAAGGCGCGCGCATGGGAATTGATCGCGAAACCTTCGATCGGCTACCACGATGCATTGGGCTCGAATCTGTGGCTGCACACGCGCCGGGGCGAAGTGCTGCGCAGCGTGCCGCGCGGAAATGAGGCGATCAACGAATGCTGGTTGTCCGATCGCGATCGCTACAGCCACGAGGGTCTGTATGCGCAGGATCGCGCGTTGAAACCGATGATCCGCAAGAATGGTGATCTGGTCGAAGTCGAATGGCAAGACGCGATCGCGTTCGTGGCGGATGGTTTGAAGAAAGCGGGCAGCGACATTGGCGCCTTGATCGCGCCGCTCGCGTCCTGCGAGGAAGGCCATCTGCTCGCCGCATTGCTGCGGGGCTTGGGCAGCGAGGCGATCGACCATCGTCTGCGCGTGCAGGACTTCGCCGACGGCGGCCCGGATGGAACGGCGTTCGCGTTGCCGGCCGCGCAACTGGAGCGCGTCGATGCCGCGCTACTGATCGGTTGCGATCTACGCCAGGAGGTGCCGCTACTCAATCACCGTTTGCGCCAAGCGACCAAACGCGGCGCGAAGATCTACGCGATCAATCCCGTGCATTTCGATTTCAATTACCCGCTAGCGGGCGAAGTCGCGGTCGCGCCGCAGTTTCTGGTCGAGGCATTGCTGCGCATGGCGAAAGTCGCCGGCGACGCGCTAGGCGAGGTGTCCGACCGCGATCTCGCGGAAGCGGTCGCTGGGGCGAAAGACGACGAAGACGCGCGCGCGCGGTTCGCCGCGTTGCGTGCCGCGGGTTCGAAAGTTCTGATCTTCGGTCACGCCGCCGCCCAACATCCGCACGCATCGCAATTGCGGGCGTTGTCGAAACTCATCGCCAAAGCCGCGGGTTGCGCGTTCGACGAAATCCCGGACGGCGCAAATGCGATTGGATTGGCGCGCGTCGGCGCGCAGCCGGCATCGGGTGGTCGCAACGCTGCCGTGATGCTGTCGGAGCCGCCGAAAAACCTGATCGTCTGGCACGCTGGATCACAGGACGCCTTCTCGCCGTCGCTGTTTGACAAGGCGCGCACCGATGCGGCGTTTTGCGTGTACATCGGCGCCTACGCCTGCAATGGCGTGCGTCGTACCGCGCACGCGGTGCTGCCGATCGGGCTGCCGCCAGAAATCGACGGTACTTACGTCAATCTCGACGGCGTGGTGCAGCAGGTCGCCGCTGGCGCAGGGTTGCCGGGCGACGCGCGTCCCGGCTGGAAGGTGCTGCGTGCACTGGGTGGCGCGCTCGGCTTGCCCGGTTTCGATTTCACCGAGTTTTCGGAATTGCGTGCATTGCTTCCACTGCAAGGCGCGGTGAACGATCAAGGCGCACGCACGCTGC
>JBDTAJ010000109.1:0-5564 GCA_039924705.1 Rhodanobacteraceae bacterium | reverse complement strand
TATCTCGTCGATGAGCACGGCGATGGTGCAGATGGCGGCCTCCGCGGCCGGCATCGACACCGACAACCGGGTCGGCGTGGGTTACGGCAACAGCAACGGCCAGTCGGCATTGGCAGTGGGTTACCAGCGGAAGATTTCCCCGCAGGCGACCTTCACCATCGGCGGCTCCGTCGCATCGGGCGAAAGCTCGGTCGGCGCGGTCGTGGGCTTCGGCTGGTAGTACGGAGTCGGGTAAGGATTGCTTTAACCCCTGCCCCTCTGCCGCAAGCGGGAGAGGGGGTTCAAAAGCAAAAGCCGGCGTTTGCGCGCCGGCTTTTTTGTGCTCGGTTGGAAAAAGCCGTCGTGCCGAACCGCGCTGAAGATAGTGCTAAAAAAGTCGTCATTCCGGGGCTGACCCGGACGAAGTCCGTGACAGAACCCGGACTGCGGCTCTTCGTATTATAAAAAACTGGATTCGGGGATCCGCGCTGCGCGCGGCCCCGGAATGACGATGTTTTTTAAGTAAGTGCCCCGTTCCAGACATTGGAGCCCGGCGTTATGAGACGCGCCCGACGCGAGCAAGCTCGCTCCTACAAGACGCGTCCCGCGCGCATCGCCAGATTCCAACGCACCGCGCGCGGTTGCTGCGGATCACCCCACGCTTCGCGCAACATCCGCGCGATCGCGGCCACCGCATCGATGCCGGTCGTGGCGCGGTAGCACTGCGCCGCTGACCACGACGCAAGATACGCGAGCAACTGCTCCGTATCCCACTCGACGCGCATCTCGAAAGCGGGCGTCGCGACCGGCGCGACCGGCAACACCATCGACGCATAGCCCTCATCGACCAACCGCCGCTCCGGCGGCCAATAGGCGCCGAGGGTGCCGTCGTACAACTCCGCGATCACCGCATCCACTTCCGGCGCTACGCTGCAACCCGCGTAGCTCCACGCGGCGAACAACGCGTCGGGCTTGGCGACGCGGCGGACCTCGGCGACGAAGCGCGGCAGATCGAACCAGTGCAGTGCCTGCGCGACGGTGACCGCGTCGGCGCAATGATCGACGAGCGTGGTGCGTTCCGCTGGCTCGACATGGTAGTCAATGCGTGGATGTTTTTCGGCGTTGTCGACCTGTTGCGCGCTGGGATCGGTCGCGATCACGCGCTCGAAATGTTTTGCCAGCGCAACACTGGCCTGACCGTTACCGCAGCCGGCATCCCACACCCAATCGCGTGCGTGCGCGTTGGCCGCGATCCACGCGAACAGCGTGTCGGGGTAATGCGGGCGCGCATGCGCGTACAAGTTTGCGTGACCGGAGAAATGATCCTTGAAGTTCATCGCAGCAGTTTCTTGCGGGCGGAAGGTTTATCGCGCGATCCTTGCGCCGACGTTGCATCGACCACGCGCGTTTCGCCGGGGGTCAAACCATCCTGCGCGTAATTGCCGATGTGCGTGCGGATCAGGCGCAAGGTCGGCAACCCGACCGCGGCGGTCATGCGCCGCATCTGCCGGTTGCGGCCTTCGCGCAGCGTGATTTCCAGCCACGCGTCGGGCACGCTTTTGCGAAAGCCCACCGGCGGATCGCGCAGCCGCAGCCCGTCCGGCGCTTGCGGCAATGCGCACACTTCCACGGGCTGGGTGCGGCCGCCGTTCAACTCGACGCCATCGCGCAGGCATTGCAACGCGCTTGCATCCGGCACGCCTTCGATTTGAACCAGGTACGTCTTGGGCCAATACGCGCGCGAATCGGCGATGCGATGGATCAGCGCGCCGTCGTCGGTGAGCAGCAACAGCCCCTCGCTATCCTGATCGAGCCTTCCCGCTGCATATACGCCGGTGGGCAACCCGAATTCCACCAACGTGCGCCGTGCCGGCACGCCGCGATCGGTGAACTGGCTGAGCACGCCCCAAGGCTTATTGAGCAATACGATCATGCGGTTTCAAAAGCCTCGCGACGAAGGTGCCGCGCCATCGTCACGTCACCCTAACGTGGTTTGGGTATGCTCGCCGAACCCGTTGCGGGTGCCCACGGAATGTATGGAGGGATCCCATGCTTTACTATGCCGTTGTATTCCTGATTATCGCCCTGATCGCGGGCTTCTTCGGTTTCTTCGGTGTCGCCGGCGCGGCCGCCGGTATCGCCAAGATCCTGTTCGTGATCTTCATCATCCTGTTCATCGCCTCGCTGATCTTCGGACGCGGGCGCCGGCTTTGAGACGAATCGGAATCGGATGAAACGAAAACGGCGCGAATATTCGCGCCGTTTTTTTGTGCCCGGATGCATCGCGGACGACGCAAGACGGATCGTCAATGCGCACCCGCGCCGCTTGCTGCCGAGGCCGGCGCCGCATCGTCCTCCTGGTCGGGCGCGACCACCGTGTAGCCCTGTGATCTCAGGGCGGCCAGATAACCGTCCGCGTCCATCACGGCATCCATCGGCAACACCGCGAAACTTTGCGGGTTGCGCGTCAGCGCTGCGTGTGCCACGTTGAGCCACAGCGCTTCGACCTGGGCGGGAAGGTTGCTGATACCGAGTTGACGGGCGAATCCTGCGCCGGTGATCGCGGATTTGCACACGTCGCGGAAACGGCTGTCCGGCAATTGCCGCAAGGCGGCGAGATCGCCGTTGGCCCAGGCGTTGGCGCGCGCGCGCAGCGCCGGAATGTCGTGCTCGATACTGTCCAATGTGCGCGCGAAGCAGGCCACGCCATCCGGCCCGGCGGCCTCGAAGGCGCGGATCGCCTGACGCGGCTCCCGCACTTCCAGCGTGAATTGCGTCGAGGCAGGCGTGAGGCCGCGCTGCTTGGCCAGTGCGGTAACGGTATCCTCGACTTTGCCGCTGCTGCGCAAACCGTTTTGCTTGAGCGCCTTCTTGTACAACTGCAGCGCCGCGAAGATCGGCCGCCAACGTTCGATGCCGTCGTCGTTACCGAGATACTTCTGCTTTTGCACCAGCCAGCGCGCGTACAACGGCGGCGGCAGCACATCGCGCAGCGTCTTGCCGTCCGGGTTCTTGCGCGCGCCGAACGCTGAAGGCAACAGAAACAACTTGCCGAAGAAATTGGTGTCGAGCTTGAGCTTGATGCTTGGTGATGCGATCACTTCCTGCGAGCCAGCGATCGTCTGCGCCACCTCGGCCGGGCGCCATTGCATGCCGGCTGGCAACGACGGCATCACGCCCAGCACCCATAACACATGATCGCCGCGACTCACCTTCCACAGGCCGGGTCCGGGCAGCACGCCGGTGATGTTGACGGTTTCCAGTGTGGTGATGCTGGAAGCGGTCGCGGGTGGCGTGGTGGTGGCGAGCGCGGGCGAGGATGGCGGTGATTGCGCCGCCGCAGTGACTGCGAAACCGAGCATACCGATTATCGACAAGATACGCATCACCTGCATCGACCCCGCGTGGATCCCCGAGTTCCACTTTGTTGTTTGTGGACCAAGCCTGTCACATCGCGGCGATCAACGCATCGCCGAACTGCGAGCACTTCACCTCGGTCGCGCCGTCCATCATGCGCGCGAAATCGTAGGTGACGGTCTTGGCCGCGATCGCCTTGTCCATCGCCGCGACGATCGCCTCCGCCGCTTCCGTCCAGCCGAGATACCGCAGCATCATTTCGCCCGACAGGATCACCGAACCCGGGTTGACCTTGTCCTGGTTGGCGTATTTCGGCGCGGTGCCGTGGGTGGCCTCGAACACCGCGTGTCCGCTGACGTAGTTGATGTTGCCGCCGGGCGCGATACCGATGCCGCCGACTTCCGCGGCCAGCGCGTCGGAAACATAATCGCCGTTGAGATTCAACGTGGCGATCACATCGTAATCGGCCGCGCGCGTCAGGATCTGCTGCAGGAACGCGTCGGCGATCACGTCCTTGATGATGATGCCGGCGCCGGGCTTACCGTCCGGGATCACGTGCCATGGGCCGCCGTCCAGTTCCACCGCGCCGAAGAAATCTCGCGCGACCTGATAACCCCAGTCGCGGAACGCGCCTTCGGTGAACTTCATGATGTTGCCCTTGTGCACCAGCGTCACCGATTTGCGGTTATTCGCAATCGCGTAGGCGATCGCGCTGTGCACGACGCGTTCGGTGCCGAGCCGGCTGACCGGCTTGATGCCGATGCCAACTTCCATGCCCAGATCGCGATGCGGCGCGCCGATCGCTTCCAGTTCCTTCTGCCACGCATCCACTTTCGCCTGCGTGCCGAAGCGGATCTTGTCGAACATCTTCGGGAATTCGCGCGCGAGGAAATCCAGCACCTTGCGCGATTCCTCGCTGCCGCCGCTCCATTCGATGCCGGCGTAGATGTCCTCGGTGTTTTCGCGGTAGATCACCATATCCACGTCCTGCGGTTTTTTCACCGGCGTGGGCACGCCTTTGAACCAGCGCACCGGCCGCACGCAGCAATACAGATCCAGCAACTGCCGCAGCGCCACGTTCAAGGAGCGGATGCCGCCGCCGACTGGCGTGGTCAGCGGCCCCTTGATCGACACCAGATATTCGCGGCAAGCCGCCACGGTTTCGTCGGGCAGCCAGTTGCCGGTCGCGTTGAACGCCTTTTCGCCGGCCAGCACTTCCATCCACATCAATTGGCGCCTGCTGCCGTAGGCTTTCTTCACCGCCGCGTCCAGCACACGCACGGATGCGCGCCAGATGTCCGGCCCGGTGCCGTCGCCCTCGATGAAAGGAATGATCGGGCGATCCGGAACGTTCAAGCCGTGCGGAGACTTGCTGATCTTCTCGCCGCCGGAAGGCGGCACGATGGTGGATGCCGTCATAAGTCACTCCTTGGCTTAGGCCGCGCGAAAACTGCGACCCAAAGGCGATACGCGAAAATGCAGTCGCCTATTGTGGCGCGCCGCGATGGCGGAGTGAAGCGTTCGATCTCAAAAAAGTAGGCCAGGGATGGCCGTCAACAAGCGAGCTTTACGCGCTGTACGCGATGCCGAGACGCGCAGTCGAACGGTGGAGCAAGCGACGACTGTTCGAGCACAGGGATGTGCGAGTTCGGCACGGCCGCCGTTCGGCGAGCATCCCAGGGCAGTCGAGGCAACACGATGTTGCCGAGATCATCGCGTCCAAGCGCAATGGTTTTGGCGACTTTTGCCGAAACAAAAGTAGTGGAACCCAAGATAATCTTGCGAAAGAACAAGATCAAGCTGGATTCCCGCCTTCGCGAGAATGACGTCGTGAGTGAGCACGCGTAGGTGGGCCTACGTGGCGCGCCTGCGGTGCAACAGCGAATAAAGCGTGGGCATCACCAGCAACACCAGTGGCACCTGCACCAGCATCCCGGCAATGATCGCGATCGCCAGCGGCTGCTGCATCTGCGAACCGCGGCCGATCGCCAGCGCCAGCGGCGAGAGCGTCAGGATCGCGGCAATGGTGGACATCAGTATCGGCCGCGCGCGGTTATGGCCGGCTTCCAACAGTGCCTCGCGTTGCGCGCCGCGACCTGCGTTCTCGTTCCGCGAACTGACGTCGGCGAATTCGGAGAAATAGAAAATCGCAATTTCGGTGACGATGCCCACGATCATGGTCATGCCCATCATCGCCGAGATGTTGAGTTCGGTGCCGGTGAGCCACA
>JBDTAJ010000108.1:0-5821 GCA_039924705.1 Rhodanobacteraceae bacterium | reverse complement strand
CTCGATGGGTTTCGAGGAACTTTAGCGGTGCGTCTTGGATATGTCAATAGACATTTAGACGTCTATACGTTCATGAACATATATTGGTGTTGGCGGGATAGCCCTGATTCAAATATATATCACACGCAGCTTCCGGATCTCGCTGTGATGGCCGTTTCCTGGCCTGCTCCTCTTGAATACCCGCCGCTATACTTGCGCATTTGCCAAGCTGTTGCCTCCCATGTCCGACCATCACACCGAAACTCTTCGCCGGCGCACGTTCGCGATTATCTCGCATCCGGACGCCGGCAAGACCACGCTGACCGAAAAGCTGCTGCTGTTCGGCGGCGCGATCCAGATGGCCGGCTCCGTGAAGTCGCGCAAAGCCGCGCGCCATGCGACCTCCGACTGGATGGCGCTGGAAAAGGAGCGCGGCATTTCGGTCACTTCGTCGGTGATGCAGTTCCCGTACGGGGGTCGCATCGTCAACCTGCTCGACACCCCGGGCCACGCGGATTTTTCCGAGGACACGTATCGCGTGTTAACCGCCGTCGATTCCGCGTTGATGGTAATCGACTGCGCGAAGGGCGTGGAGGAACGCACCATCAAGCTGATGGAGGTGTGCCGGTTGCGCGACACGCCGGTCATGACCTTCATCAACAAGCTCGACCGCGAGGGCCGCGCGCCGATCGACCTACTCGACGAGGTGGAGAGCGTTTTGCGAATCCAGTGTGCGCCGGTCACCTGGCCGATCGGCATGGGCCAGCGCTTGCGCGGTGTGTACCACCTGCTGGACGACGAAGTGCACCTGTACACGCCGGGCCGCAATTTCATGCGGCAGGATTCCACGATTTTCAAAGGCCTCGATGATCCGCAATTGCGCGAGCGGATCGGCGCGCAAGCCTGGGACGAACTGCACGAGGAACTGGAACTGGTCCGCGGCGCCTCGCATCCATTCGACGCGCAAGCGTATCTGGCCGGCAAACAGACACCGGCTTTTTTCGGCTCGGCGGTCAACAATTTCGGCGTGCAGCCGCTGCTCGATTTTTTCGTCGAACACGCTCCGTCGCCGAAACCGCGCGCGACCAGCACGCGCGAGGTGTCGCCCGGCGAAGACAAACTTGCCGGTTTCGTGTTCAAGATCCAGGCCAACATGGATCCGCAGCATCGCGACCGCGTCGCGTTCCTGCGCATCTGTTCGGGCAACTATCGCAGCGGCATGAAAACGCTGCAGGTACGCACCGGCAAGGAGACCAAACTCGCTAATGCGTTGACCTTCATGGCGTCCGACCGCGAGATCGTGGATGCGGCGTACCCTGGCGATGTGATCGGGCTGCACAATCACGGCACCATTTCGATCGGCGACGCGTTCACCGAAGGCGAAGCGCTGTTCTTCACCGGCATCCCCAACTTCGCGCCGGAATTGTTCCGGCGCGCGCGCTTGCGCGATCCGCTGAAAATGAAGGCATTGCAGAAGGGCTTGGCGCAGTTGAGCGAGGAAGGCGCGACGCAATTCTTCCGCCCGCTGCTGAGCAACGATCTGATCCTCGGCGCGATCGGCGTCCTGCAGTTCGAAGTGGCCGCGTACCGGCTCAGGGACGAATACGGCGTCGATTGCGCGTTCGAGAACATCGGCGTCGTGACCGCGCGCTGGATCCATTGCGAGGACGCGAAAATGCTCGCGGAATTTCGCGAGCGCAACGCGTCGAAGCTGGCGCTGGACGCGTCCGGCGAGCTGGTTTATCTCGCGCCCACGCGGGTCAATCTGCAACTGGCGCAGGAACGTTGGCCCAAGTTGACGTTCGCGGCCACGCGCGAACACGCGACTGCCGTTGCCGGCTGAGTTTTACCCAGCGGGCGTTACACTCGTTCTCTGCCCAACTTTTCGGAAGACGCCGCATGAAGGTACCGGCCGCCGTCGCGCACCATGCCGGCGCACCGCTGCGCATCGAGACCGTGGATCTCGAAGGCCCCAAAGCTGGCGAGGTGCTGGTCGAACTGAAAGCCACCGGCATCTGCCATACCGATGCCTACACCTTGTCGGGTGACGATCCGGAAGGCCTGTTTCCGGCGATCCTGGGGCATGAGGGCGCGGGCATCGTGGTCGAGGTCGGGGCAGGGGTGAAGTCGGTGCGCAAGGGCGATCACGTGATTCCGCTGTACACCCCGGAATGCCGCGAATGCGAATACTGCCTCAATCCGAAAACCAATCTTTGCCAGGCGATCCGCGGGACGCAGGGCCGTGGTGTGATGCCCGACGGCAGCAGCCGGTTTTCGCTCGACGGCAAACCGCTGCATCACTACATGGGCACCTCGACCTTCGCGCAATACACGGTGTTGCCGGAAATCGCGGTCGCGAAGATCCGCGAGGACGCGCCGTTCGACAAGGTCTGCTACATCGGCTGCGGCGTCACCACCGGCGTGGGCGCGGTGATCAACACGGCCAAGGTGGAACCGGGTTCCAGGGTCGTGGTGTTCGGACTCGGCGGCATCGGCTTGAATGTGATCCAAGGTGCGCGTCTTGTGGGTGCCGCGATGATCGTCGGCGTCGATCTGAATTCCGCGCGGAAAACATTGGCCGAACGCTTCGGCATGACCCACTTCGTGAACCCGAAAGAAATCGGCGAAGACATCGTGAAGTATCTCGTCTCATTGACCAAAGGTGGCGCCGATTATTCTTTCGAATGCATCGGCAACACCAAGACGATGCGTCAGGCGCTGGAATGCTGCCACAAGGGCTGGGGCGTGTCGGTGATCATCGGCGTCGCCGGCGCAGGTCAAGAGATTTCCACGCGGCCATTCCAACTCGTCACAGGACGCGTCTGGAAAGGCAGTGCGTTCGGCGGCGCACGCGGACGCACCGACGTGCCGAAGATCGTGGATTGGTACATGGATGGCAAGATCGAGATCGATCCGCTGATTACTCACACATTGAAACTCGGGGACATCAACCACGGTTTTGAATTGATGCACGCGGGCGAATCGATCCGCAGCGTGGTGGTGTACTGATTGCTGCGACGTTGTCCTACGCAACCGAGCGTAGCGATGCCGAGGTGGTGTGTTCGCGTTTGACCGCCGCTTCCAGTTCCTTCGAATCGAAATCGTCCACTGCGATGAACTCCGCTGTCACGCGACGCAGACGCTCCAGTTGCGCGCGCTCGCCGGCGCTGAGCGCACCGCACTGCTCCGCCTCGTCCAATTGCTCGAAATAGTCGTGCGCGGCGATCTGGCCGGTCTTCAGCGCTTTCAGGAATTTGCGCTCGATCGGCTCTGCGGCGACCACCTCCGGCAACAACGCGTGCATCCGCCCGACCGGGTTGTTGGCCGCTGGCGTGAGATAAGTGCCGCGCACCAGCGCATCGCGAGCGGCATTCGGTGCGATCAACAACGCGGCGACGCGGTGCCCGAGCCGATCCGACGGCGGCACTTCGCGGCGCCCGAACGGAAACACCAGCACGCGCAACAGCCACGCAACCGGCCGCACCGGGAAACTGCGGATCGCGCCATCCAGCGCCATCTGCATCCGCCACACGCTGTCGTGGAATGCCCACGCCAACAGCGGACGCTCGGCTTCCGGGCGGTCCTCGTCCTCGTAGCGCTTCAGCATCGCGCTGGCGATATACAGATACGAGAGCACGTCGCCCAGGCGCGCGGACAGTTTTTCCTTGAATTTCAACCTGCCGCCCAGCACGCCCATCGCGGTGTCGGCGGCCAGCGCTAGCGCCGCGGCATAGCGATTCAATTTGCGATAGTAGCGACGGGTGTAGGCATCACCGGGCGCTTTACCGATCTTCGAGAACATTATTCCCAGCACAAAACTGCGCACCGCATTGGAAATACCGAAGCCAAGATGCCCGAACAACGCGACATCGAATTCGCGCACGGCTTTGATCCGATCCGGTTCGTGCGCCGCGCGCATCTCCTTCAACACCCACGGATGGCAACGGATCGCGCCCTGTCCGAAGATCATCAGGCTGCGCGTCATGATGTTGGCGCCTTCCACGGTGATGGTGATCGGCGCGCCTTCCCAATTGCGGCCCAGATAATTGGAAGGCCCCAGTTGCACGCCCTTGCCGCCGTGCACGTCCATCGCGTCGCGCGCGACATCGCGGCCCAGTTCCGTGGCGTGATATTTCGCGATCGCCGACGGTACCGCCGGCTTTTCGCCGCGATCGACCGCCGCGGCGGTGGCACGCGACAACGCTGAGATCGCGTAAGCGTAACCACCGATGCGCGCGAGCGCATCCTCGACGCCCTCGAAGCGGCCGATCGCGAGCCCGAATTGCTTGCGGATGCGCGCGTACGCGCCGGTCGCGGCCACCGCCATCCGCACGAAGCCCGTTGCGCTGGACGGCAACGAGATCGCGCGTCCAACGGAAAGCACCTCGACCAGCATCCGCCAACCGTGGCCGGCCATTGCCGGGCCGCCGATCAGCGTCGACAACGGCACGAACACGTTCTTGCCATGCAGCGGCCCGTTCTGGAACGGCACGTTCAACGGGAAATGCCGGCGTCCGATGTGCAACCCTGGCGTATCGCGCGGGATCATCGCCAGCGTGATGCCGAGATCGTCCTTGCCGCCCAGCAGATGTTGCGGGTCGTACATCCGGAATGCGAGGCCGACGAGGGTCGCCACCGGCGCCAACGTGATATAGCGCTTGTCGAAAGTGAGCCGGATGCCGAGCGTTTCGACGCCATCAATCTTTTGTTTGCAAACGATGCCGTAATCAGGAATCGATGTCGCATCCGATCCCGCATACGGCCCGGTCAAGGCGAAACACGGAATCTCGCGGCCGTCGGCCAGGCGCGGCAGAAAATGATCCTTCTGTTCCTCGTTGCCGTAATGCAACAACAATTCTGCGGGGCCGAGCGAATTGGGGACCGCCACCGTCGAGGATAACGTGGAGGAAATGCTGGAGAGTTTCTGCAGCACCGCCGAGTGAGCCAGCGCGGAGAACTCCAGCCCGCCGTAGCGCTTAGGAATGATCATGCCGAAGAATTTCTCGCGCTTGACGAATTCCCAAACTTCCGGCGGCAGATCGGCCAGCTCGTGGGTGATCTGCCAGTCGTCGATCATCCGGCACAACTGCTCGCAGGGGCCGTCGAGAAACGCTTGCTCTTGCGCCGACAATTGCGGCTTGGGTTGCATGAGCAACTGCGACCAGTCGGGTCTGCCGGAAAATAATTCGCCCTCGAAGCCGACCGTGCCCGCGTCCAGCGCGGTTTGTTCGGTTTCGGACAATTTCGGCAACACGCGCCGGAACACGCCCAGCAAGGGTTTCGAGACCAGCGCGCGGCGCAGCGGCAACAGATTCAGTGGCAGCGCGAACACGATGACGAACACCGCCAATACGATTTCCATTGGCAGCCACGCGCGCAGCAATGCTCCGACAATCACGATCGCCGCAATCGTCAGCAATGTCCACAGCCATAGCCGCGTGCGGGAATATGCACATGCGGCCGTGACGACCGATGCGGCGATCAGGATCTGAACGATGCTCATGATTCGGTTCCCAAAGCGCGGACGTCATTCAATGTTTGCAGAAACCTTTCGATCTCATCGGTAAACGCCTCGTTGGCGTCGCCCGCCAGCCTATGCGTCGCCTGCGGCAGTTCGACGTGACGTGCACGCGGCAGCAACGCCAGAAATTCATCGACCGTATCGCGTGACACCACATCGCTGCGGCCACCGGACAACAACAATGTGGGGATGGTTACCTTGCGCGCGGCGTTCTGTAACCGCGGCTGATGGCGCTCTCCTTCCGCCGCCAGGGTGTCGAGCAGCGCTGGATCCCAATGCCAGCGCAAACGGCCGTCGTCACCTCGACGCAACAACGGCGCG
>JBDTAJ010000107.1:0-13116 GCA_039924705.1 Rhodanobacteraceae bacterium | reverse complement strand
CCTGTTAACACTAACTGAGAAAATGTTGTACACTTCGGTCATGGACATTACCGAAGCGCAATATGCACAAATCGCCGCCTGCTTGCCGGTTCAACGGGGCAACGTCAGTCTGACCAATCGCGGTGTGCTCAATGCCATCCTGTACGTTGCCGAACACGGCTGCAAGTGGCGTGGACTGCCTAAACGGTTCGGCAACTGGCATACGATCTATACGCGCATGAATCGCTGGTCCAAGAGTGGCGTGCTCGACAGGATCTTCGCGACGCTGCAGGAGGCTCAAATCGTGCGCGTGCGAATCGAGGCGGTGGCGATCGACAGCACGATTGTGAAGGTGCATCCAGACGGCACCGGTGCTCTAAAAAAAACGGACCGCAAGCGATCGGCAAATCTCGTGGCGGCTGGACCAGCAAGATTCATCTGGTTGCCGCGAATGCTCGAACCGCGCTGACGTTCTCGCTCTCGCCCGGTCAAGCCCACGACGCGCCTGAAGGGCGCGCGCTGCTCGGCAGACTGGGCCGACAGGAGCAACCGCTGCATCTGCTGATGGACCGTGCCTACGAGGGCGACCAGACGCGGCAATTGGCGCTGGAGCTTGGTTTCATTCCCGTCGTTCCGCCCAAATGCAACCGCTTGAACCCCTGGGAATACGACCGCGCGATGTACAAGCGCAGAAACGAGATCGAGCGCCTATTCCGAAGACTGAAGGGGTTTCGCCGAATCTTCTCGCGCTTCGAGAAACTGGACGTCATGTTTGTCGCCTTCATCCATTTCGCACTCATCGTCGATGGATTGCGATAGTGTTAACAGACCCTAAAAAAACTCGTACTCGAGCTGGAAGCGGAACGTGGCGTCCGGCGTGTTGTGGGTCATGCCACCCAGCAACGCGGCGTTGTAACGCAGGCTCTTGCCATCGCCCAGCCTGGCTACACCGAAGAAAGCCGGCCCGGCCTTGAACTCATCCGAATGCAGATGCGCGGGATCGCCCAGAGTCGCGAACACCTGCATGCCAGGCTGAAATAATGGTTGCAGATTCCATTTCCATTGGGCCTCGTATGCGAGCCCGCTGCGTGCGTCGCCTTCATCGTCCTCTCCTTCCGCGGGCGCGGCGCTCAAACGCCGTTCCCACAACACGTTCAAGTTGAACTGGGAACGCCCGATCTCCTTTTGCAGCATCGGCCCAATCTCGAGCGTGTTTCTATTCTCGAGCCGGTTGTGATCGAATTCTGCGATGATGCCCGCGTCCAGCCAGTGCTCACCGTGCTCGGTCAACTGGATGATGTTTTCGAATTCGAGTACCTCGACATGCGCCACGTTGTTGGGCGTTTGTGAATATTCTGCCTCAACTTCCACGCCCCAGCGCGGCGCGATGCCATAGCCGAACGCCAGTTTGGCCGCGCGTTCGCCAAGGTTAGGGTTGTCCCAATCCTGCGCGCCACCCTTCAATTCCAGTTCCCATTCGCGATAATCCACGATCGGCGTGTAGATATTTTCCGCGGGACCCGCGTGCGCGGCAGTCGGCAGCGCGGCAAAACCGCCGAAAGTGCCAAGCAGTCCCACCGCGGGCAACAACTGGCGCAACAGGCAAATCGATCGTTTCATGGAGCGATCCTTTTGTTTGATTCGGAACAAGCCATCCCCTGCCGGGCGATACGCCGGCAAAAAAACGAACACAGCTAAGTCAGGTCGCGGCGGTCGATCCGCCGCGCGCTGCATCCACGTCGGCGCGGCGCGGCGGTGCGCGCGCAGTCAACTTCATGCCGATCACCAGCAGGACGACCGTCGTTAGCCAAAACACGATCTGGATGCCGGACGGATGCGCGTCGTAGCCGATCAGGATATGCAGCGCCTGACCGATCACCGAACCGTTGTCGAGCAGCGCGGACGTATTCCATACCTGCGTGCCCAAGGCCGGCAACAGATTGGCCTGCACCAGAAAACGCGCCGCGGTCGAGGCCAGCCCCGCTGCCAGCAACACCAGCATCCAGTTGGTCGCGGTGAAGAAGTAGCGCAACGGTATGCGCAGCAGACCGAAGTACAACGCGAAGCCGACCGCGACGCCGCCGATGATCCCCACCGGAATACCGGTCAGCAGGCCGCCGAGACCCGCGCCGCCAGCGGCCATCCCGTACAGGAATAGCACGATCTCGGAACCCTCGCGCAGTACCGCCAGCGCCACCACCGCGAACAACATCGACAGCGAACTGGATCCCGCCTTTACCGCGCCGCCGATCGATTGCATGTGCTGCACCAGTTCCCGCGCGTGGCTGGACATCCAGATCACATGCCAGGCGATCATCAGCACCGCCGCAAACAGTACGCAGGCGTTGAACAACTCCTGACCGGAACCGTTGACCGCTTCCGCGATCGCACCGGCGCACAGCGCGACCAGAATCGCGCCGAGCACACCGAGGCCGATGCCGGCGCTGATGTACAAGCCACGTCGTAATACCCCGCGCGTGGCAGCCGCCACGATCGAGACGATCAGCGCAGCTTCCAGCACTTCGCGGAATACCAACAAGGCGACGCCTAGCATTTCATTTCTGCTCCACTGGGATCACTGCACGATCAGCACACCGTTGCCGGTGTCCTGATGGAAGTCGTCGAAAAACTTGTAGCTGCCTTTGTCGAGCGGACCAACGAACACCGTGATGGTGTTTCCGGGCAGCACGATCTTCTCGCGGTTGAAGTCGTTGCTTTCGAATTCCGAGGGCGTGGCGTCCTGATTGGTGACCAGCACCTTGAACTTGGCGTTGGCCGGCGCCGTTAATTGCGCGGGCTCGAACTTGTGATCCTTGATCGCCAGTTTGTACTCGGGCATATCGGCCGCGGCCGCCGCTGTCACAGCAAACAACCCCAAGGCGAAGCCGACGACCAGAAACTTGCGAACCATGCTGCAGCTCCTTGAAGTAGCAACGGGCACCGTTCGCCTCATGTGGATGTAAATAATAATAGTTCTCATTTAGATTAGCAAGCGGGCAAGTGAATCGCGTCAAACCGCTATCATCCAGCGTTCGCCAGTCGGGAAGCTCGCGTGGACCAACCTATCCTGCTAGCGCGCCGAGGCGCGCTGGCCGAAATCATTCTCAACCGCCCCCGGGTGCACAACGCCTTCGACGACACGTTGATCGTCGCGCTGCACGCGGCGATCGTCGATTTGGCCGGCGACGACTCAGTGCGCGCTTTGGTGCTGACCGGCGCGGGCAAGAGTTTTTCCGCCGGTGCCGACCTCCACTGGATGCGCGGTATGGGGTCCGCCAGCGAAGCAGAAAACCTTGCCGATTCGCTGCGGCTGGCCGCGCTGATGCGTGCGCTGAATTTCTTTCCCAAGCCCACCATCGCGCACGTCAATGGCGCAGCATACGGCGGCGGGGTCGGGCTGATCGCGGCGTGCGACATCGCGATCGGTGTCGAGGACGCCAAGTTCTCGTTGAGCGAAGTCAAGCTCGGACTGGTACCGGCGGTGATTTCGCCCTACGTGATCGCCGCGATTGGCGCGCGCCACGCTCGCCGCCTGTTCATCAGCGGGGAAGTCTTCAATGCCGCGCAAGCGGCGCGTATCGGCCTGCTCCACGAAGTCGTGCCGGCCAGTGATCTGGTTGCCTCGGTCGAACGCACCACACATTTCCTCGCCAAGGGTGGCCCGCTCGCGCAGTGCGAAGCCAAGCGCCTGGCGCAGCGGATGGCGGGCGTCACGCCGGAATCCGCCGAAGTCATCGACGCGCAAAACGCCGAACTGATCGCGCGGTTACGCGTGTCTGCCGAAGGTCGGCAGGGTTTGAATGCGTTTCTCGAAAAGCGCGCACCGAACTGGGCGACCCAAAACGAATTCGACAACGCGCCGACGCGGGAATCCTGATCATGTTCGACACCATCCTGATCGCCAACCGCGGCGAGATCGCGTGCCGCGTGATCCGTACCTGCCGACGGCTCGGCATCCGCAGCGTGGCGTTGTATTCCGACGCGGACAAGAACGCGCGGCATGTGCGCATGGCCAATGTGGCGTATCCGATCGGCGGGCCGCTTCCGGCCGAATCGTATCTGCGCGGCGAGGCGATCCTCGACGTCGCGAAGCAATCCGGCGCGCAAGCGATCCATCCCGGTTACGGTTTCCTGTCCGAGAACCCGGTGTTTGCCCGCGTCTGCGCCGATGCCGGGATCGTTTTTATCGGCCCCAAGCCCGAAGGCATCGAAGCGATGGGTTCGAAGGCGGAGGCGAAAGCGCTGATGCAAAAGCACGGCGTGCCGCTGGTGCCGGGTTATCACGGCGAGGATCAATCCGAAAAAGTGCTACTCGCGGAAGCGCACAAGCTGGGTTTCCCGCTGATGATCAAAGCGGCGGCCGGCGGTGGCGGCAAGGGCATGCGCATCTTGCGCAGCGAACAAGGTTTCGCCGACGCGCTCGCTTCGGCGCAGCGCGAAGCGCAGGGCGCGTTCGGCGACGCACGGATGATCCTGGAGCGTTACATCGAACACCCGCGCCACATCGAGTTCCAGGTATTCGGCGACGCCCTCGGCAACGTGATCCACTTGAACGAACGCGAGTGTTCGGCGCAACGGCGCTACCAGAAAGTATTGGAAGAATCGCCGTCGCCTTTCCTCGACGACGTCCGTCGCGCGGCGATGGGCGCGGCCGCGGTCGCGGCGGCGAAAGCCGTTGATTACCTCGGCGCGGGCACGGTCGAGTTCATCGTCGGGCCAGATGGCGGTTTCTATTTCATGGAAATGAACACGCGCTTGCAAGTGGAGCATCCCGTCACCGAAGAAACGCTGGGGCTCGATCTCGTCGAGTGGCAATTGCGCGTCGCTGCCGGCGAGCCGTTGCCGCTCGCGCAGGATCAGGTGCGCGCACGCGGCCACGCCATCGAAGTCCGCCTGTACGCGGAAGATCCGGAGCAGAATTTTCTGCCCGGTTCCGGCTGGATCGAAAAACTGCAATTGCCGGAACCCTCTCGCCACGTGCGTATCGACGCAGGCGTGGATGCCGGCGATAACGTATCGATTTTCTACGATCCGATGATCGCCAAGCTGATCGTGCGGGACGAGGATCGGCCGCGTGCACTGACGCGTCTGCGCAAGGCATTGGGTGAATGCGAAATCATCGGACCGAAATCCAATCTCGCGTTTCTTGAGCGATTGGTGCGACACCCGGCGATCGCGCGAGGCACGATCGACACCGGCTATCTGGATCGTCATCTGGGCGAATTCTTGCCGGACGACGTGCCGTTGCCGCCGCAAACCGTGTTCGCCGGCGCGGCCACCGCGCTGCTGTACGACGAGCGCGTCGCGCGCGCGGCGACGCGTGCAAACCCCGACCCGCATTCGCCCTGGGCGATTCCGGACGCCTGGCGCGTCGGCCACGCCGGCAAACGGATCGTGGTGTTGACGCGCCGCGATCGGCGCCATGAAATTGAATCGTTCGGCCACGACGGCAATTACGATTTGCGTTGCGACGGGAAGCAGTGCACGGTCGCCGGTGTGCGCTTTGGCGACGGCTGGCTGCACGCGCGCTTCGACGGCATAGCGCGACGTTTGCGCGCCGATGCAGATCGATCCCGTGTCCGCGTGCAGAACGACAGCGGCGTGCGCGAACTGTTCGCGCGCGCTCCCGCGTTCGCCTTCGAGGCCAGCGGCAACGTCGGTAGCGATCGCGTGATCGCGCCGATGCCCGGCCGCATCGTGCTGGTCAAGGCCGGGGCTGGGGATGATGTCGAGAAGGACCAGGAGTTGCTGGTGATGGAGGCGATGAAAATGGAACTGACCTTGCGCGCGCCGCGTGCGGGCAAAGTCGAGGCAGTGCACGTCGCGCCCGACGATTTCGTCGAAGCGGATGCGCTGCTGGTGAAGCTCATCCCATGAGCGCCCCCCCCGCCAGTGTCCGCATCATCGAGGTCGGCGCGCGCGACGGTCTACAGAATGAAAAGACTCTCGTGCCGACCGCGATCAAGATCGAATTGATCGATCGTCTGTCCGCGTGCGGTCTGCAAACCATCGAGGCGACCAGCTTTGTCAGCCCGAAATGGATACCGCAGCTCGCGGACGCGGCGGAGGTCTATCGCGGCATCGACAAGAAACCCGGTGTCGCCTATCTGGTGCTGGTGCCGAACGAACAAGGTTACGCGCGCGCGCGCGAAGCAGGCGCCAGCGAGATCGCGGTATTCACCGCCGCATCGGAAGCCTTCAACCGCAATAACATCAACGCCGGCATCGACGAATCGATCGACCGTTTCGTGCCCGTGATCGAACACGCGCGCGCCGACGGCGTACGGGTACGCGGTTATGTCTCCACCGTGCTCGGCTGTCCGTATCAGGGCGAAGTACCGCTGTCCGACGTGGTGCGCGTAGCGAAAAGCCTGTATCAACTAGGCTGCTACGAAGTCTCGCTTGGCGACACCATTGGCGTCGGAACGCCGGAAAAAGCGCGCACGATGCTGCGCGCGGTCGCAGCGGTTGTGCCGATGACCTCGCTGGCCGTGCATTTCCACGACACCTACGGTCAGGCGCTGGCCAACATCTTGGCGTGCCTCGAGGAAGGCATAGCGGTGATCGACAGTTCGGTGTCGGGAACGGGCGGCTGTCCATATGCGCAAGGCGCAACCGGCAACGTCGCCAGCGAGGATGTCGTCTACATGCTGACCGGCTTGGGTGTGGAAACCGGCATCGATCTGGACAAGCTGATCGATACCGGCTTGTGGCTCGCACAACAGCTGGGCCGTGAAAGCGGTAGCAAAGTCGCTCGCGCCCGATCGCCTGATCGATTCGTCCGCCGTCAAAACCACCCCGCGATTTAACGTCTTCTTTGCACAATCGGGCGCACGCTAGCCTATCTGCCGGTGTGGAAACGATCGTTCAAGGCGCCGGAGGCGTAGCGGACAGGGGCGGCAGCATGCGGCAATCGTCGCAGCCATCGATCCCCAAAGACGCCGCGGGCGCCGAGGGATTCTGCCTGCCCGACCCGTCCGGATTGCAACCCGAACGGGAAGTCGAATCCGTCTCCAGCGACAGTACCAAAGCGCGGGTCACTGCGGACGCCGAATTGCGCGCGTCGGAATGGCGTTATCGACAACTGCTGCATTCGATGGGTCAGGGCGTGCTGGTGCAGGACGCGCAAGGCCTGATCGTTTCCGCCAATCCCGCTGCGTGCCGGATCCTCGGCATGTCGGAAGCCGAGATCCTCGGCCTGCGTCGCGAATCGGCGCCGCTCTGGCGATTGGTCGACGGGCACGGTACCGAGATTCCTTTCGACGACTTGCCCGGCATGCGCGCGTTGCTCACAGGCCGCGCCGTCGAGAGCGCGGTGTTCGGCGTGTATCTGCCGCACTTGCATGAACACCGCTGGATTTCCTCGAGTTCGGTGCCGCAATTTCGCGGCGGCGAGGATCGCCCTTTCCAGGTGATTTCCACCTTCGGCGATGTCAGCGTTCTGAAGCGTCAGGCCGAGTTGTTCGAGATGACCCAGCGGCTCGCCGAGATCGGCGGTTGGGAAGCCGACGATTTGCGTGGCACGTTGTTCTGGACCGGACAGCTCTATCGTCTGCACGATCTGGAACCGGACGCGGCAATCACCGAGGCCCGCGCGCTGGGCTTCTACGACGGACCCGATCGCGAACGTGTGCGCGCCGCGTTGTATGCAGCGCGCACGCAAGCGCAAGGTTTCGAACTGGAACTGCCGCTGACCACCCAGATCGGCCGCCAGCGTTGGGTGCGCATCGTCGGTCGTCCGCTGTCGCACCACGAGCGCGTGTATGGCGTGGCCGGCACGTTGCAGGACATCACCGAACGCAAGCGCGTCGAGGAGTTGTTGCGCCGCCAAGCCGCCAGCGACCGCGTCACCGGGTTGCCCAATCGCGAAAGCCTGATGCAGGCGCTGGATCGCGCGATCGTCGAGGCAAGCGCCGCGGCGGCCGGCCCGGCATTGTTGTTCCTCGATCTGGGCCGGTTCCATCTGGCCAACGACACCGCGGGACATGTGGTCGGCGATCACCTGCTCATCGACGCGGCCGCACGCCTGTGCCGCTGCATAGCCGGTACCCGCAGCACGATCGCGCGCTTCTCCGGCGACGAATTCGCGGTGCTGCTGGGCGATCCGGGCAATGAAGGGGCTTTGCAAGATCTTGCCGGCGGCATCGTGGCGGCGTTCCGCAAGCCTTTCGTGCACGACGGCGAGGAATTCACGCTCACCGTCTCCGTCGGCATTGCGCGTTATCCGCGCGACGGCGCGAACGCGCAGCAACTGGTCAACCACGCGGACGCAGCGATGAGCGAAGCCAAGCGTCGCGGCCGCAGCACCTGGCAGCGATTCACGCGGGACTAGCGGGTGCACTGGCCGAACGCACCCAGATCGAGCAGCAGTTGCGACGCGCACTGGACAACGGCGAGTTGCGGCTTGCCTATCAGCCGGTGTCCGCACTGGACGATGGCCGCATCGCGGGCGTCGAAGCGTTGCTGCGTTGGCGCAGCCACGCGCTCGGCGAGATCGCGCCTTCCCAGTTCATCGCGCACGCGGAAAATTCCGGCGAGATCGTGCGCATCGGCGCGTGGGTGATCGCGCAGGCGTGCAAGGATTGGCGCGCGTGGCAGGCCGCCGGCATCGCGCCAGCACATGTGGCGGTGAATGTTTCGTTCCGTCAATTTCAGAGCGGCACGCTGCTGGAGACCGTGCGTGCCGCTCTGCGCGAACACGCGTTGCCGCCACAGACACTGGAGCTGGAACTGACCGAGCGCGCGCTGATCGAAGACGCCTCCGACGCAATGGAGACTTTCGCTGCATTGAAGCGGCTGGGCGTGCGCTTGCTGATCGACGATTTCGGTGAGGGCTATTCCTCGCTCAATTATCTGCGCCGTTTCCCACTCGACGGTTTGAAGATCAGCCACGCTTTCCTGCAGGGCGTGCCGGATGACCCTTCCGACAGCGCAATCTGCGCGGCGATCGTGCGGTTGGCCGAAAGCCTCGGGTTAGGCGTCACCGCCGAAGGCGTGGAAACGCCCGCGCAGCGGGAGTTCCTCGCCGGACTGCACGCCTCGCGGGTGCAAGGCTATTTGTATGCCGCGCGATGGGTGGCGAAGAACTGCGCGATTTTCTGGGCGCGCAGCAGACGCGGCATTAAAGCCTCACGCTTGCATGCGAAGAAAAAGCGGCCAAAGCCGCCATCCGGGCCCGGAGCTCCGTGGCCACAACGGGCATTTGCGCACGCAACAAAGGCACGCATAATTGTGGTTTCCTCGCGAAGTGCGCGCACATGCCTGGAGATTTCCTGATCCGCCCGATCGAGCCGCGCGACGACGTCACGATCGCCGCGATTATCCGCGAGGTGATGCCGGAGTTCGGCGCCGACGGCGAGGGTTTTGCGATCCACGATGCCGAAGTCGATGCGATGCACACCGCGTATTCATTGCCGCGCAGCGCCTATTACATGATCGAAGTGGATGACATCGTGCTTGGCGGCGGCGGCATCGCTCCGCTCGCGGGCGGTGACGCCGATGTCTGCGAACTGCGCAAGATGTACTTTCTGTCGGGACTGCGCGGCCGCGGCGTGGGCAAGGCACTGATCGCGGAATGCCTCGACGCTGCGCGGGGATTCGGGTTTCGCCGCTGCTATATCGAAACGCTGACCGGCATGGACGCCGCGCAAGCGCTTTATCGCAAGCACGGCTTCACGCCGTTGAGCGTGCCGCTGGGAGATACCGGCCATCACGGCTGCGACCGGTTTTTCATCCGCGAGATTCGCTAGAATCGTGCGTTCGCTCGCGGAGAGTCCCATGCAGCTCGATCAGGTCAAGGCGATCGTCACCGGCGGCGCGTCCGGGCTGGGCCACGCGGTGGCGAAACATCTCATCGCGCACGGCGGCAAAGTCGCCTTGTTCGATGTCAACGAGGAAAAAGGTGGGGAAACCGCGAAGCAACTGGGCGATGCGGCCCGGTTCTTCCGCACCGATGTCACTTCGGAAGAGAACGTCATCGCCAATGTTGCCGCCGCGCGCGAGGCAATGGGCGAACTGAACGTGGTGATGAATTGCGCCGGCATCCTCGGCCCCGGCCGCGTGCTCGGCAAGGAAGGTCCGATGCCACTGTCGCAATTCCAAGCCACGGTGATGGTGAATCTGATCGGTAGTTTCAACGTCGCCAAGGCGGGCGCCGCGCTGATGCAAAACAACGATGCGGGTGAAGACGGCGAGCGAGGCGTGATCGTCAACACCGCGTCGGTCGCCGCGTTCGAAGGGCAGATCGGTCAGGCCGCGTATTCGGCGTCGAAGGGTGGCGTGGTCGGCATGACCTTACCGATGGCACGCGAACTCGCGCGTTTCGGCATCCGCGTGGTGACCATCGCGCCGGGCATTTTCTGGACGCCGATGGTAGACGGCATGTCGGGGGCCGTACAGCAATCGCTGTCCGCTTCGATCCCGTTTCCGTCGCGGCTCGGCAAACCGGAAGAATTCGCGCAGACCGTCGCCTTCATCTTGACCAACCGCTATATCAATGGCGAGACGATCCGGCTGGATGGGGCGGTGCGGCTAGCGCCAAAGTGACGACAGGATGTCGTCATCCCGGACAGCACAAGGATGTGCGTTGATTGATCCGGGATCCAGTTTTATATTTTTCATCAAAGAAACTGGATTCCCGCCTGCGCGAGAATGACGAGCAAATATGAAAGCCTCCGACATCAAACGCGGCAATGTGGTCGAGCACGACGGCAAAGTCTGGCAGGTACGCAACATCGAGCGCAGCGCACCGACCGCGCGCGGCGGCAACGTGACC
Source organism: Rhodanobacteraceae bacterium (assembly GCA_039924705.1). Lineage (GTDB taxonomy): Bacteria > Pseudomonadota > Gammaproteobacteria > Xanthomonadales > Rhodanobacteraceae > 66-474. The sequence goes on along the minus strand of JBDTAJ010000107.1, from coordinate 2,363 downwards.
TTCCGCTTCACGCTGTATCGCGTGCCGGGCGGACAGAAGTTCGATCTTTCGCTGCGCGCGGACGATGATTTGCGCGAGATCGAATTGACCCGGCGCGCGGCCAGTTTCTCCTACAAGGACGGCGAGGCGTTCGTGTTCCTCGATGCGGAGAGCTACACGCCCTACCCGCTCGATCCCGATCTCGTCGGCGAAGACGCGGGTTACATTGGCGATGGATTGGAGAATTGCTACGTGCAATTGATCGACGATGCGCCGGTCGCGCTGCAATTGCCGGCGAGCGTCGCGCTCAAGATCGCCGACACCGCTCCGGAACTAAAGGGAGCATCGGCGACCAAACGCGCCAAACCCGCGCGACTGGAAACCGGCATCGAGATCCAGGTGCCCGATTACATCGGCATCGGGGAGCGGGTGTGGGTCAATACGACCACGGGAGAATTTTCGGGTCGAGCGTGACCCGTGCACGCGCCTCTCCTTCGGCGCTTGTGCGCTTCGCCCGTGCCGGGGTAAGGTGCGACGCCACGCCGGCATCGGCGTCGGCTCTTTGCCTTGGGGGAATGCGATGCTGTTCCAGCGCGTCAAACCACTCGACCAGATCCTTGCCACGGCGCGGAAGAAAAGCCTCGTGCGCCAGTTGGGCGCATTCCAACTTACGATGCTGGGCATCGGCGCGATCATCGGTACCGGTATTTTCGTGCTGACCGCGGAAGCCGCGCAGAAAGCCGGCCCCGGCATGATGATTTCGTTCGTGATCGCAGGCACCGTTTGCGCACTGGCGGCGCTGGCCTATTCCGAGCTGGCGGCGATGGTGCCGGTCGCGGGTTCCGCCTACACCTATACCTACGCGGTGATGGGCGAAGCCATTGCCTGGATAGTCGGCTGGGCGCTGATCCTGGAATACGCGGTGTCGGCCGGCGCAGTCGCGGTGGGCTGGTCCGGATATTTCAACGGCCTGCTGGATGCCGGCGGCTTCGGCCTGCCGGAGTTCCTGCGCGCAGGGCCCACCGCCGGCGGCATGTTCAATCTGGTTGCATGCCTGATCTCCCTGATCGTCACCGCCCTATTGGTGATCGGCACCAAGGAAAGCGCGCGGGTCAACGCCGTGCTTGTATCGATCAAGATCGCCGCCTTGATCGCCTTCATCGCGATCGCGGTGCCCGCTGCAAAGTCCGCGAATTTTCATCCGTTCCTTCCGACCGGTTGGGGCAGCCCGCTCGGCGGCAGCGGTATCGGCGTGCTGGGCGCGGCGGCGTCGATCTTCTTCGCATACGTCGGTTTCGATGCGGTCTCGACCGCCGCCGAAGAAACACGCAACCCCAACCGTAACGTGCCGATCGGCCTGATCGGATCGCTCTTGGTATGCACGGTGTTTTATCTGCTGGTCGGTTATGGCGCGGTCGGCGCTAGCGACGCGCAACCGCTGCAAGCCAATGGCCATTTTCTGGCGCCCGGCACGCCGGAAATGGGCGCCGCCTGCAAAGGCCTCCAGAATCTGGTGTGCAGCCGCGAAGCGCTGGCCTACGTGCTGAAGTCGATGGGCTTCCCATCGATCGGCAATCTGGTCGCCCTGGCCGCGAGCATTGCGCTGCCCTCGGTGATCCTGATGATGATCTATGGACAGACGCGCATCTTCTTCACGATGTCGCGCGACGGCCTGTTGCCGCCGGTGCTGTCGAAGATTCATCCCCGTTTTCACACGCCGTATGTGATCACCATCATCACCGGCGTCGCGGTGGCGCTGTTTTCGGCGCTGTTCCCGGTGGGGCTGCTGGCGGATGTTTCCAACTCGGGCACGCTGTTCGCGTTCGCGATGGTGTCGATCGGCGTGCTGGTGCTGCGCAAAACCGATCCGGATCGGCCGCGCCCGTTCCGGATTTCCGGCCCGCTGGTATGGCCGGTGTGCATCGGCGCGGTTATCGGTTGCGCGATCCTGTTCCTCAGTCTGTCCAGCTTCACCAAATGGTTTTTCGTTGGCTGGGCGATCGTCGGCCTGATCGTTTATTTCCTTTACGGATTCCGCAAGAGCCATTACGCGCACGGCACCGAACCCGACGCCGAGGTGGGACCGGTGCTGCCGCCCAAGCCGGAATTCTACGAAGGACCCGACGCCGGACCGTAATCCAAGTTCGAGGCCGCGCGGCGCTCAGCCCGTACGCCAAGGTACGGGTACAGCCTAAATCGGAAGCACATCAACGAAGCGCTCCAAGCCTTTGCCGTACAGAGCCAACGCAACAGCGCCCGGTGGATAGATTGAATTGATTGGCCGGCCCGGTTCGCCCGCGCTATGATCCGTCCTCCGCGGGCTTTTCCATTGGCAGTGGACCCCGGATTGTTGCCCGGTGCGGCAGGCGTAGTCAGCTCCTCCG
>JBDTAJ010000106.1:0-8013 GCA_039924705.1 Rhodanobacteraceae bacterium | reverse complement strand
ATCGAGGGCGTGCACACGCTGGCGGAAGCGCTGCAGGATCGGCGGCTGGACGCGAAACTCGCGGCCCGGGTCGGCGAGTTGATCGCTCTTTTTCATGCGGCGAACGTCTATCATGCCGACCTCAATGCGCACAATATCCTGATCGGGCCGAAGCAATTGTGGCTGGTGGATTTCGATCGCGGCAGTATCCGTGGTATCGGAGGAGAATGGCGGCCGCGCAATCTCGGCCGCTTGCGGCGCTCGCTGTTGAAGCTCGGTGCCTGCAACGGCGATGAAGAGCGTTACGAGCGGATGATTTGGATGCCATTGATGCGCGGTTATGAGGCTACGGTGCGGACATGAATTACGCCTTGCACGTACTCGGCGCGGGCGCCGCCCAGGCAGTGGAACTGGGTTCCTCCGGCGCGGTGCTCGAGCGCGACGGCGAGCCGCTGCTGCTGATCGATTGCGGGCCGGACACGCTCAGCCGTTATCTCGACGCCTACGGCGCACCGCCGCGTGCTCTCTATATTACCCACGTGCACATGGATCACGTAGCGGGCCTCGAGCGGTTGTTCTATCGCGCGTGGTTCGACGAAGCGCTGCGCGGCACGATTCGTTTGTACGCGCACGCCGCGTTGGTGCCGCTGCTGCAATCGCGGGTGGCGGATTATCCCAACGTGGTCGCCGAGGGTGGCGCCAATTTCTGGGATGCGTATCGCTTGGTGGCGTTGTCGCGCGGTTTCTGGCAGCAAGGTTTGTGGTTCGACGTATTTCCGACCCGGCACCATGCGCCCAATACATCGTTCGGTGTTGCGTTGGGTGGCTGTTTCGCCTGGACCGGAGACACCCGGCCCGTGCCGGAAATGCTGGCCGCGCACGCCGGCGGAAACACGCTGGTCGCGCACGACTGCGCGCTGCGGGGAAATGCCTCGCACACGGGCTTGGACGATCTGCAACGCGAATACCCCGACGAACTGCGCGCGCGATTGCTGCTCTATCACTACGGCAGCGCGCGGGACGGGCGCGCGCTGGTCGAGCGCGGCTATCGCATCGCCGAACCGGGCATGCGCTATCCGTTGCACGAACCCGACCCGGTTCGCGCGGACGCGGGCTGATGGGAACTGCGATCCCCTTGACGTTGCAGCGTTCCGCGGCGCCGGCCGATGCGCTAGGTCGTGCGCTCGCCGATCTGCGTATCTCGGTGATCGACCGCTGCAACTTTCGCTGTCCGTATTGCATGCCCGAAGAACAGTACGCGCACGACCACGCTTTCCTGCGCGCGCGCGAGCGATTGACGTTCGAGGAGATCGAACGTCTGGTCCGCATCTTCGTCGATCTCGGCGTGCGCAAGCTGCGCCTGACCGGCGGCGAGCCGCTGTTGCGTCGCGACCTGCCGCAACTGGTCGCGCGACTGGCGCGGATCGACGGCGTGCGGGATCTGGCGCTGACCACCAACGGCGCGTTGTTGCCGCGTTTCGCGCAAGCGCTGCACGACGCTGGCCTGCACCGCATTACGATCAGCCTCGACAGCCTCGAGGCGGACACGTATCGAGGCATGGCCGGCGGCCGAGGCGAAGTAGCGCAGGCGCTGGCCGCTGTCGAAGCCGCCGAAAGAGCCGGCTTCACGGCACTGAAAGTCAATTGTGTTGTGCTTCGCGGAGTAAATGACGGCGATATCATTCCTTTGGTCGAACATTTTCGCGGTACGCCGCACGTGCTGCGGTTCATCGAATACATGGATGTCGGCACCGTCAACGGCTGGCGCGCCGAGCGCGTGGTGCCGGGCGAGGAACTACGCGCGCGCATCCACGCGCGTTGGCCGCTGCAAGCGTTGCCGCGCCGTTCGGACAGCGAAACCGCGCGCCGCTGGCGTTTCGCCGACGGCGCCGGCGAGGTCGGGTTCGTCGATTCGGTCAGCAAACCATTCTGCGGCGATTGCACCCGCGCCAGGTTGTCCGCCGAAGGCGCTTTGTACACCTGCCTCTTCGCGTCCACGGGGCACGACTTGCGCGGATCGTTGCGCGCGGGCGAATCCGACGAAGCGTTGCGCGCGCGTATCGTCGGCATCTGGAGCCATCGCGGCGATCGTTACAGCGAACGCCGCGCCGAACTGCGCGCGGCCGGCGTGCTGGAGCATGTGGAAATGTATCGGATAGGTGGGTGAAATGGCATCAAAGCGGAAATTGACGCACGTCGATGCTTCCGGGCATCCCCGCATGGTCGACGTCGGCCACAAGCGCGTCACCGAACGCTGCGCGGTCGCCGAGGTGCGCGTACGTTTTCCGACCGGGGTTGCCGCGGCGGTGCGCGCGGGCGGTTTGCGCGGCAAGAAAGGCCCGGTGCTCGACACCGCGATCATCGCCGGCACCATGGCCGCCAAGCGCACCCACGAACTGATTCCGTTTTGTCACCCGTTGGCGATCGAACGTTGTGAACTGTCCGCGGAATTCGTTTCCGACAATGAATTGGCGATCCGCTGCGAAGTCGGCATTACACACAAGACGGGGGTCGAGATGGAGGCCTTGACCGGTGCGACGGTGGCCGCTTTGACGGTGTACGACATGTGCAAGGCGTTATCGCACGAGATCGTGATCGCGCAAGTGCGGCTGGTCGAGAAAAGTGGCGGCAAGCGCAGGGTTAGAGACGGCGTCGCGTCGCCCGTGAAATCGCAATCCAGCAAGAAAAAATCGCTTGCATGAATTACCAACTGCTATATTTCGCCTCGCTGCGCGATGCGGCCGGCCGCGTCGAGGAAACCGTTGCCAGCCAGGCACGCGATCCGCGCACGCTGTACACGGAACTCGCTGCGCGATATGGATTCAACCCGACAAACACGCATCTGCGCGTGGCGGTCAACAGCGCGTTCGCGATGTGGGATCACGCGTTGGCTGATGGTGACGAAGTTGCGTTTCTGCCTCCAGTGAGTGGTGGGTGAGAGCGCGCGTTTAGCCGATGCCAGTGGCATCGGCTGCGTGATCGAACGCACGGACAAGGATGTCCGGGTCGGCGCCACGCGCCATGGACGGCTGCCTGCGAGACTTCCAAATGCATACAAGCGTCTTCACGCTTAGCTATTCGCCAATCGACGCCGCCGCTCTGCGACGCGGGATAGAAGGGCTGGGCATCGGCGCGGCGGTCGTGTTCGAAGGCCGTGTACGCGACCACAACGACGGTCGTATCGTACTCGGGCTTGTTTATCAAGCGTACGCGGAACTCGCAAAAGCCGAGGGTGCGCGAATCATGGACGAAGCGCGCGAACGTTTCGCGATCGAACGCGCGGTGTGCGTGCACCGCACCGGAGAACTCGCGCTGGGTGAACTCGCCGTGTGGGTGGGTGTATGCGCCGCGCATCGCGACGCCGCTTTTGCGGCGTGTCGCTATGTGATCGATGAGGTCAAGGTGCGCGTGCCGATCTGGAAGCGCGAACATTACGCCGACGGCGATGCGGAGTGGTTGCATCCGGCTGACTAAATCATCCGATTAATTGCCCGCGTAGTGCTTCGCCGTTATCCTGTCGCGTTCTCAAGCTCGGAGAGGCGACCAAGTGGTCGAAGCGCTTGCGCTGATGAGGAGGCAGGACGGCGCTCCAAGGATGGATCGCCTGGGATAATCGCAATTTGAGGAGAGGTGTCCGAGTGGTTGAAGGAGCACGCCTGGAAAGTGTGTAAGCGGCTAAACCCCGCTTCAAGGGTTCGAATCCCTTCCTCTCCGCCAGTTCATGGTGGCCCCGTTGGCGCCTCCGCGACGATAGATCGAAAATCCCGCCAGGTCCGGAAGGAAGCAACGGTATCGATTGATTCGGGTGCCGGAGCCACGCTGGCGGGGCCGCCGCCATTTTGAATGGCGCGCATCGCACGACCTTGGCACAATGGGTTTTCGCCCATAGATCACACGCATGTCTTATCAAGTCCTCGCCCGCAAATGGCGACCGAAAATCTTTTCCGAACTGGTCGGCCAGGAACACGTGGTGCGCGCGCTGTCACACGCCCTCGATTCCGGGCGCATGCATCACGCGTATCTGTTCACCGGCACGCGCGGGGTGGGCAAGACCACCATCGCGCGCATCTTTGCCAAATCGCTGAACTGCGAGCGCGGGCAATCCGCGCACCCCTGCGGCGAATGCGCCATATGTGTGGCTGTGGATGCCGGGCGTTTCCTCGACCTGATCGAGATCGACGCGGCCAGCAATACGGGCATCGACGATGTGCGCGAGGTGATCGAGAACGCGCAGTATGCGCCGACGCGTGGGCGCTACAAGGTGTACCTGATCGACGAGGTGCACATGCTTTCCCAAAAAGCCTTCAACGCGTTGTTGAAGACACTGGAAGAGCCGCCCGGGCACGTGAAGTTCCTGCTCGCCACCACAGATCCTCAGAAACTGCCGGTGACGGTGTTGTCGCGCTGTCTCAAGTTTTCATTGAAACGCCTGTTGCCGCAGCAGATCGCGCAACAAATGCGGATGATCCTGGCGGCCGAGGGCGTGGCCTTCGAGGACGCGGCGCTCGTCGAGCTCGCGCGCGGCGCGGACGGTTCGTTGCGCGATGGTCTGTCATTGCTCGATCAGGCGATCGCGCACGGCGGCGGACAGCTGCGCGTCGACGACGTGCGCGCGATGCTTGGGACCATTGGCGGTAATGATGTCGGCGCACTGCTCCAAACGCTGGCCAATGGCGAAGGCCCGGCGCTGCTGGCCGAGGCCGAACGGATCGCAGCGCTGGCGCCGGATTTCGGTGGCGTGCTCGATCAACTCGCCGCCGCGTTGCATCGCATCCAGTTGCGGCAACTGGTGCCGGATTTTTCCGCAGATGGCGTTGCCGGCGATGCGCAGATCGCGGAGCTGGCGCGGCGCATCGATCCCGAGGACGTGCAGTTGTGGTACCAGTTCGCATTGAACGGTCGCCGCGAATTGCCGTACGCGCCGGACCCGCGCACCGGCTTCGAGATGACGCTACTGCGCATGTTGGCCTTTCGCGCCGACGCTGCGAGTGCCGATGCGAAACCGCCGCGTGCTTCGGCGCCGACGCCACGCGTGGCATCGGCGGTTTCGCCGGATAAATCATTGCGCGCGGCCGCTGTCGTATCGAACACCCCCGCACCGGTTGCGGCGCCCGCGCTCGCAGTCGAAACGGCGCCCTTGCCAGTCAGCGCCGAGGGTTTGCCGGATTGGGAGGCATGGATCGTGCGCGCACGGCTCGGCGGCATGGTCGGCCAGCTCGCGCGGCACGCCGCGCCGAAGTCGCTGGAGGGCGGTTTGTTGACGCTCGCCTTGCAGCCTTTGCACCAGCATCTGGCGGTGGAACCGCTGTGCGGAGAATTGCAGAAAGGTCTGGGTGAGGCGCTTGGACGTCCGCTACGCGTGCGTTTCATGATCGACGCGGAAACCGAAACGCCGGCGGCGCGCGCGGAACGCGCGCGCTCGGCGGAGCAGACGGCGGCCGAGCGGGCATTGGCGGAAGATCCTGTGGTGCTCGCGATGCAGCGCGAATTGGGCGCGCGCGTGGTGCCGCAATCGATCAAACCCACGGAGCAACCACAGTGAAAGGGCAGATCGGACAATTGATGCAACAGGCGCAGCGCATGCAGGAGGATCTCAAGCGCGCACAGGAAGAGATCGCGCAACTGGAAGTCACCGGCAAAGCCGGGGGCGGCATGGTCAGCGTGACGATGAGCGGACGTCACGAGGTGCGGCGCGTGCAGATCGATCGCAAACTGATGGCCGATGATCCGAAATGGCCGAGGACATGATCGCCGCAGCGGTCAACGACGCGGTCAACAAGGTCGCCGAAGCCAGCCAGCAGAAACTCGGCGGCGTCAGCGAGGGCAGGAATCTGCCGCCCGGATTCAAGCTGCCGTTTTAATGGCCGGTTCACCACTCCTCACAGAATTGATCGAAGCCCTGCGCTGTCTCCCCGGCGTCGGCGCCAAGAGCGCGCAGCGGATGGCTTTCCATCTTCTGGAACGTGACCGCGATGGCGGCGCGCGGCTCGCGCGCGCGCTGGAACAGGCCGTGCAACGCATCGGTCACTGCGCAAGCTGCCGCAATTTCAGCGAGACGGAATCGTGCGCGCTGTGCGCGAGTTCCTCGCGCGACGCGCACACATTATGCGTGGTGGAAACGCCGGCAGATTTATTGGCGATCGAACAGGCCACCGGTTTTCGCGGCCGCTACTTCGTGTTGATGGGAAGACTCTCGCCGCTTGATGGATTGGGGCCCGATGAACTCGGCGGTGGATTGCTGGAACGGCGACTGCGCGACGACGAAGTGCGCGAACTGGTGATCGCGACCAACCCCACCGTGGAAGGCGAGGCGACCGCGCATTGGCTCGCGCAACTCGCGCGCACGATGGGCGTGCGCGCCACCCGTCTCGCCCATGGCGTTCCACTGGGCGGAGAACTGGAATATGTCGATCGCGGCACGCTCGCGCACGCGTTCGGCAGCAGGTTGACACTGGACTGAGGAATTCGCCATGTCGCACGACACATTGTTCGACAAGATCATTCGCCGCGAGATTCCGGCCGACATCGTCTACGAGGACGACGAGTTGCTGGCGTTCCGCGACATCGCGCCGCAGGCGCCGGTGCATGTGCTGTTCGTGCCGAAGAAGCCATTCGCCACGCTCAACGATTTCGGCGCAAACGACGCACCGCTGCTCGGCAAATTGCTGCTGGCCGCGGCAGCGTATGCCAGGCGCGAAGGGTTCGCAGACGATGGCTATCGCTGCATCATCAATTGCAACGAACACGGTGGGCAGACCGTGTTCCACGCCCATCTGCACCTGCTGGCGGGGCGGCCGCTGCGTACATCTTTAGGCTGAGCGGCGCGCGATCAATGCCCTTTCCCTGGCGGCGGCCGCGGCCGCACGATGATCACCGGCGGTGGAGCGAACCAGGGGCCGTAACCATAGCCCCATGGCCCCCAGAACGGGTCGTAGAATGGATCGGAATACGGTTGCGCGACGTATTTAGGACGTTTCGGCCACAAGTAAACAACGTCAGCGGCGACCTTCGGATAGGCGTAATCGTAATCGCCGATCTTGCGCGCCACGCTGCCCTGCACGGTGCCGGTGACGGTGAGTTCGCGGCCCTTGGCGAACACTTCCGGATCGTAGAAACCTTCGTGGCATGCAGCGAAGCGGCCCTGGCTCTGTTCGTCGATTTTCGGGCGCGCCTGCGAATCCAGCGGCTCGGACAGCACATAGAAGCAGGTCTGTTGCTGATGCGGTTCGGTTTCGATGATCCGGCCGCCCCAGCGAACGCGCGCGCCTTGCGCGGCGTCCAACGCCACCGGCGGATAGACCCCGGTCAACGGTTGCGGAATGGTGGCGCAGGCGCCCAGTGCCAAGGCGACGACGGCGGGTAATACGACTTTGCGTAACATGGCAGCCTCCGGCGGGAGCGCTTCTGGTGTCGACGGGGCTATTTGAGCACACGCCGTGCTCGGAAACCACGCACGGCGCGTGCATAATTGCGCACCGGTTCAGCCGGCGGCGCGTCATGCGCGTAGCGCAATGCCATGTATATCCGCGCCAGCGCAGCCAGTTCATCGCGTTGGGCGGGCAACGCCCGGATGCAGCGCGCGAAGAAATCGCGCGGCCCTTCCTGCGCGCAACGCGCAAGACCGATGTTCGCCAGTTTTGCCTGCAATCGCCGTTGCGCGGCGTCCAGCGTATCGCGCGCCTGCATGCGCGGGCGATGCAGAGCGAGTGACATGCCCAGCGTGAGGATGATCAGCGCGCCGATCGCGAGCGCGGTCGCAAGCTGGTTCCAGTCCGCGTGCGGAATGCCCAAGGGCATCAGCAGCCGGCTCTGGCGCAATGCGTCGAATCCGAGCACACCGCGTTCCCACAAACGGTTGACGACATCGATGCGATCGCGCAGACCCAATAGCCAACCGCCATCCGCGTTCGATCCGCCGCCATCATCGCCAAGCCCGGAGTTCACCGCACGCCGCGCCATCGCGGTCGGATCCACGCGCACCCAGCCGCGCCCGGCGAGCCATACTTCCGCCCAGGCGTGCGCGTCGGATTGGCG
>JBDTAJ010000105.1:0-13486 GCA_039924705.1 Rhodanobacteraceae bacterium | reverse complement strand
AGCAGCACGCCGATCGAGGCAAAATAATTGCGATGTTCGTATACCAGTTCCAACGGTACGATGGTCGCGGTTAACAATTGCGCGGCAAAAAACCAGGCGATACCCAGCGCGACCAACGGCCGACGGTTGCGCAGCCACCACGCAACACCGAGCAGGATCACCAGAAGCACGATGGCCGGCAGCGTGGTCCATGGCGTCAGGAATCCGCGGGAAATCGGCAGCTGATCGTGATAGAGACTCAACGTGCCCGGATCGGGCAACACCGTCCAATGCAAGTAATCGACCAGCACGCGCGGCTCCGTCAGTAGGCGTTGACCGAACGTGAAATCGCGGTCATCCCACGCCGACGGGCTCAGTACATGCGGCAGCAGCCACGCCAACCCGAGCGTCGCGGGAGCCAGCAAGATGCAGACGTACAACACGCCCAGCCTGCGATCGCGTGAAGTGCGCGCGGAGGCGAACCGAAGCAGCGCGACTTCGATCAGGAACGCATACACCGGCAGCAGCACGGCGGATTCCTTGACCAGCACGCCAAGCACGGTACCCCCGATCAATCCAACGCTCGCCAGCGCGAAACCGCGATGCCCTGTGGCCAGCAACATTCGCCGACGCCCGGCGAGGTACATCCACAACCCGGCCAGCACGAACACCTGGCACAGGCTCTCCATGCGCTGCACCACGTACAAAACTGCCATCAGATTGATCGGTAGCAGCAGCCAACCCGCCGTGACGACGAGGATCAACCTGCGCGCGGCAGCTTCATCGATGCCGTTGTCATCGTTGCTTTTCCTGTAGGAGTTTGCTTGCAAGCGATCATCGGATCGCCTCAATACAAGCGCCCGCAACAACTCGCGCAGCATGAAGTACAGCAGCACGCCGTTGAGAAGATGGATTGCGAGGTTGGTCGCCTTCATCGGCCTCGGGTCGTTGCCGCTGAAAAACCAGTTGACGGCGAAACTGAGCGAGGCCAGCGGACGCTGCAATTCGCTGGCGGGCGACGCCCACGCCGCGTTCGCCCACGCCGCCAGCGTGGAACGCGTGACTTGGATCGCGGCGTTGTCGACGATGTTGGGAAAATCGTCGAACACATAACCGCCGGACAGGCCGTGCCAATAGACGAACGCGGTCAACAGCAGCGCCGCGGCGAGCAGCACAGCGGTCCTCATTCGCGGGCCGATGGTCATGGATTGGTCAGGGGGGAATCGGTTTCAGTTTTGCGCTTGGCCGCTGCATCCGCCGCCAGCGTCGCGCGTAGTCGCGCGGTTTCATTTTGCCAATAATGCTGATGTTGCAATACCCATTCGTGGAGGCGCGCCATGCCGAAGTTGGGCTTCATGCGTGACGTTTGTGTTTGCGCGAAATCCAGATGGCGCAAGCCGTAAACGGGGTAGTCCGACGCACCGAGTGCGGCGGCCTGTTGCAGCGCCGTGTCAGGGTTGGGCGACGCCGTGAGCGCTGCGTTGAAATCAGTCAGTGCCTGTTGCGGTTGCCCTATCGCGATCGCGATCAGCCCGGCGATATGATCGTAATCCTGCTGTCTGCCGTGCTGACGCCCGTGCTTCGGATTGGCGCGCGCGGCGGCCAGAGCCTGCTCCAAACCCGTAAGGGAGAGACCTTGGCATTGGAGCCGCTGAGCGCTCGGAATGATCTGGGTGAACCAATTGAACACGGCCCGCGAGCCATTGGCGGTGTGTTGCAGCGAATACAATGCGAGTTGCCAAGTCGACTTTTCGATCGCACCCGTCTTGCACTCCGCGGCTGCGAGGTTGAGGGTGAGTTGAACTTCCGTGGGCTGCATGGCCGAAGCCTTGCGCAATCGCGTGATTGCGTCGAGATAATCGCCGCGATACTCCTCCACCGCCGCCGCGAAGGCTTGCGCTCGCGCTGAGTCCGGGTTGATCTGCCCCCAGATGAGCGCCTGTTGCTGCACGTTTCCCCATACCGAGGCGCGTGTCCAGGTCAGCAAGGCGAGAACGACGATTGCAAGAAAAGCACCTGCGGTGCGAAGCCTCCCGTTTCGCGGCACGCTCAGCCACGCCGCAAACGGCCAGAACATGAATGCCGCGGGCAGATAGTTGCGGTGCTCGAACGCGAGTTCCAGCGGCAGGAAGCTGCTTTCCATCGCCTGCCCGGCGAAGTAGAACAGGATCGCGAATGCAAGCAGTGGATGCCGCTTGCGCGCCGACCAGCCAAACGCGATCAGCGCAACCACCGCGACTATGCTTGGCAGCGTCGTCCACGGATGCACCCAATCCGTCGAAGCGCGTACCTGGTCGTTGAACAGACCATATGACGTGGCGCGTGGCAGCCACAGCAACTGCAGATAATCCATCAGGATCCGTGGTTCGCTCAGCAAGCGCTGACCGATCGTCCATGGGCGGCTCTCCGCCGCCACGCGGATCGCGGACGGGATTTCCGCGACCATCACGAGCGCGAGCAACGCTATCGGTATGCCCAGCAGCATCCATCTGCACCATCGCAAGCGTTGCGCAACAGCCGAATCGGTATCGGAAAATATTTGACTGCGCAACACGGTGCATTCCGCGACCGCGATAAGCAACGGCAACAGCACGCCATTGGCCTTGCTCAGGGTCGCCAGCATCGTGCACAACCACGCGCCCGCGATCAACCAGCTCCACGCCTGTAAGGCGCGCCCTTCGTCCAGCCGTTCGCGGCCGGTGCACCAACAAATCAGGCCGATGAAGGTGAATGTGGCGGGCAGCATCGCTTCGCGCTGCACGATATATAACGTGGTCGAGACGAACAGCGGGTGCAGCAGCCAAAACGCCGTTCCAAGCCATGCGGCGATGGCATTGCGTCGCCGATTAACCTTCGCACGGCGTCCGAGCGCCAGCATCGCCCACGCCAGCAATACGCCATTGAGCAAGTGCAGGAGCAGATTGGTCAGCTTGAACGAATGCGGATCGGCCGGCCAATCGCGTGCATCGATCAGAAAGCTCAGCAATGTCAACGGCCGGCCGGTGGGGTCGGCGACACCGGACGTGATGTAACGCCAGAACGTGGCCCAATGATCGATCGGGCCGGTCGCGCCGGTCGCGTTGATATTGGCCAAATCGTCGAATAGGTAGCTGCCGCTCAATCCCGGGTAGTAGGCCCACCACGCCATGGCAAGCAACGCCGCCAAGGCCACGGCGAAGGTGATGGCGAGCGTGGCAGCAGGGTTACGGCTGAGGCGCGGGAAAATCACGAGCAGGCGTGTCCGATAATCTGTGGCCAGCATAGGTCATGACTTGCGTCTGCACACCTTCATTGTCATTCAGGGGGTGGAATCCGGAATCCATCACCTTTCAAGCCATCCGCTGCGCCGCGTCCGCAACGACGACAAAAAGAAGGGCCGCATCGCGCGGCCCTTCGAGTAGTGCAATGAAACGTACGCGTTGTAATGCGGATTACTGGTTGGCTCCGCGGCAGGACGACGGCAGGAACTTGGCTGGCACCGTGGTTTTGGCAGTAGCGCAATGCCACGTGACGCTGCCTGAGCCCGAGACGGCCACCGCCGAGAGTGCCAAGATTAGAGCATTAATCTTGCTACTGGCGACGTGAGTGCCGGTACTCGAAAACGTGGTTTCGATAACGCCAGGGACGGTGGCGACGCTGAGCCCGGACACATACTTGCCGGTGATCGAGGCAGGCGAAGCCAGGCCCGCCGATGAATTGTTGAGCGGGAAATGGCCGTAGTTGGTGTAGAACTCAGCCATGGCGGTCTTGGCGCCGTCGGCGAGTGTCATGCCTTCCGACACCTGCGAGCGGATCACATAGTCCTGATAAGCCGGGATGGCAATCGCGGCCAGGATGGCGATGATCGCGACCACGATCATCAGTTCGATAAGCGTAAAGCCTTTCTGTAGCGTTTTCATTTTGATTTCCTCGTTGACGTCTGTTGGCTAGCTAACGGTGGGATGCCCCTGAAGCAAAGCCCCTGTTCGGACCTTGCGGTCCGCCTCCCTGACCAGCCGGCCAGACGAGCGGAAGCTCGCATGGGGATGTGCAGCTTCCGTGCCAAGCCCGCGCCGCAATGCGACCACGACAAGCTGTGAAGCGCGGCATGCCTGTGGCGGGATAATCCAAAGGGCGCTGACGCCGCACGGCAAGGGTGACGCGCCGCGTCACTGGGACGGATGCAGCGCACACCGCATGGCACAATAGCCGACTTTTGCGGCCCGAGAGATTGCCGGATCGATGAAAACCCTGTTGATCACCGGCGGCGCCGGCTTTATCGGCGGCAATTTCGTGCTGGCGGCCGTGGCCGAAGGGCTGCGTGTGGTCAACCTCGACAAACTGACCTACGCCGGCAACCCGGATACGCTGAAATCGCTGGATGGCAATCCCGGCCACCTGTTCGTGCACGGCGATATCGGTGATCGGGAACTGGTCACGCGGCTGCTCGCCGAACACAAACCCGAGGCAGTCGTCAATTTCGCGGCGGAATCCCATGTCGACCGTTCGATTGACGAGCCGGCCGCATTTATCGAAACCAACGTGGTGGCGACGCTGGCGCTGCTGGAAAGCGCGCGCGATTACTGGAAGGCGCTGGACGGCGCGGCGCGCGATGCATTTCGTTTCCTGCACGTGTCCACCGACGAGGTGTACGGCTCGCTGGGCGACGCCGGCAAGTTTGCGGAAACCACACCGTATGCGCCCAACTCACCGTATTCTGCGTCGAAGGCGGCCAGCGATCATCTGGTGCGGGCCTTCCATCACACTTACGGCTTGCCGGTGCTGACCACCAATTGTTCCAATAATTACGGGCCGTACCAGTTTCCGGAAAAGTTGATCCCGCTGATCATCGCCCGCGCGCTGGCCGGCGAACCGCTGCCGGTCTATGGCGACGGCGGGAATGTGCGCGACTGGTTGTTCGTGCTGGATCATTGCTCCGCAATCCGGCGCGTGCTGGACGCTGGGCGCGTGGGGGAGACCTACAATGTCGGCGGCGACGCCGAGCGCGAGAATATCGATGTGGTCAAAGCGATCTGCGCGCTGTTGGACGAACGCCGGCCCATGGCTGATGATCGCAAGCACGAAACGCGGATCGAGTTCGTCAAGGATCGTCCCGGTCACGATCGCCGTTACGCGATCGACGCGTCGAAGATCCGGCGCGATCTGGGTTGGAAGCCGAGCGTGGATTTCGAGACCGGCATCGCGCGCACGGTGGATTGGTATCTGGCCAACCAGCAGTGGGTACGGCGCGTTTTGGATGGGAGCTACCGGATGGAGCGGTTGGGCGTGTGTTGATAGGTGACATCGCTAATTCCATGTCGTCATTCCGGGGCCGCGTGCACGCGGAACCCGGAATCTGCTGTTCTGAGAAGAAAAGGATCTTTGGGCAGAGCAGATTCCGGATCGCCACTTCGCGGCGTCCGGAATGACGAAAAAATATAAAAAACGGTACGTTAATTCACGCGGCACCGGAGACATTCAACGTGACAAGGAAAGGCATCATCCTCGCCGGCGGCTCCGGCACCCGGTTGTATCCGGTCACACAGGCGATCAGCAAGCAATTGCTGCCGGTGTACGACAAGCCGATGATCTACTACCCGCTGTCGGTGCTGATGCTGGCCGGCATCAGCGAGATTCTGGTGATCAATACGCCGCACGAGCAGGCGTTGTTCAAGAATCTGCTCGGCGACGGTTCGCAGTGGGGCATCAAGATCGGCTACGCGGTGCAGCCTTCGCCGGACGGCTTGGCGCAGGCGTTCGTGATCGGCCGCGAGTTCGTCGCGGGACAGCCGAGTTGCCTGATCCTTGGCGACAACATCTTTTACGGCCAGGGTCTGACCGGCTTGCTGCAAACCGCGGTGTCGCGCGAGCACGGCGCGACCGTGTTCGGCTACTGGGTGCGCGACCCGGAACGCTACGGCGTGGCCGAGTTCGATGCTTCGCAGCGCGTGATCGGATTGGAAGAAAAACCCGCCAAGCCGAAATCGAATTACGCCGTCACGGGACTCTATTTCTACGACGAGCGTGTTTGCGATTTCGCGGCAAAACTGAAACCGTCCGCGCGCGGCGAGCTGGAGATCACCGACCTCAACCGTTGCTATCTGGAAGACGGTTCGCTGATGCTGGAACAACTCGGCCGAGGCTACGCGTGGCTGGACACCGGCACCCACGAGTCGATGATGGACGCTGGCAATTACATCGCCACGGTCGAGAACCGACAGGGTTTGAAGGTGTGTTGCCCGGAGGAAATCGCATTCCAGAATGGCTGGATCGACGCGGGGCAGGTGCGCGAATTGGCCAAGCCGCTGGCCAAGACCGGTTACGGACAATATCTGCTGCAGTTGGTCGAGCAAAGTGGCTGACATGATGCACGCTCACAGTTGCCGGCTTTTTAGCCCTTTTGAGTCAAGGGGGCGGAAACGGTTGTGCAACAGGCGTTTCGGGGGTTGGGGAAGCATGAAGCCTGTTCAGGCGATTTGCCTGCAAGACGAGTTTGAACTTATCCAGGTAGCCGCGCGATGAAAGCACGCGCGCCGCAACTGAAACGCATCGACACGGAATTGTCCGGCTGCTGCATCATCGAGCCAGCGGTGTTTGGCGATGCGCGTGGCTATTTCTACGAGAGTTTCAACGCGGAGAAATATGCGGCGATCGGGATCGACGCGCGCTTCGTGCAGTCCAATGTGTCGCGCTCGATGAAGGGCGTGTTGCGCGGCCTGCATTATCAATGGCCGAATCCGCAAGGGAAGCTCATCGGCGTGCTGGAAGGCGAGGTCTACGACGTTGTCGTCGACATCCGCCGCGGATCGCCCACGTTCGGGCGTTGCACCGCGGCGATGCTGACCGCCGACAACAAGCGCCAGTTCTGGATCCCGGAAGGTTTCGCGCACGGCTTTTGCGTCGTCAGCGACTATGCGACGTTTGTCTATCAATGCACCGCGTTGTACGCCCGGGCGGCGGATGCAGGCGTGCGCTGGAACGATGCCGATATCGGTATCGACTGGCCGGTGGCCGAGCCGCTGCTGTCGGACAAGGACAAAGCGGCCCCGTTCCTGTCCGAAGTGCCCGCGGATCGCTTGCCGCCGTACGTCGGATGAAAGTTGCGATGCGTATTCTGTTGCTGGGCGCCAACGGGCAGGTCGGGCACGAATTGCTCCGTTCGTTGCGACCGTTTGGCGAGATCATCGCCGCGACCCGTGATGGCAAAATCGATGACCGTACAGCGTGCGAAACCGTCGATCTCGCGCAGCCGCAAACATTGCCCGCATTGCTCGATCGCATTGTGCCCGATCTGATCGTCAACGCCGCCGCCTACACCGCGGTCGATCGCGCCGAGGACGAACCAGAACTCGCGCAGCGTGTCAACGGCGAGGCCGTCGCTGTGCTGGGTGCGTGGGCCACCGCACACGGTGCGCGCGTATTGCAGTATTCGACCGACTACGTATTCGATGGAAGCGCGACGCGGCCTTATCGCGAGGACGACGCGACAAACCCGGTGAGCGTTTACGGGCAGACCAAGCTGGCCGGCGAGATCTCGTTGCGCGCCAGCGGCGCTCGGCATCTGATCCTGCGCACCGCTTGGGTGTACGCCGCGCGCGGCCAAAATTTCCTGCGTACGATGCTGCGGCGGGGCGCCGAGCGCGACGAACTGCGCGTGGTCGATGACCAAATCGGCGCGCCGACTTCGGCGAGATTGATCGCCGATGTCACCGCACAAATCATCGCACGCTTGTGCGCTGAGGGCGATACCAACGACGTATCGCGCGACGGCACCTATCACCTCGTCGCTTCCGGCCAGACGAGTTGGTGTGGTTTTGCCCGCGTCATCATCGAACGTGCTCAGCGTACGGGCCTGCTCGTGCGCGCGCCGCGGGTCATACCGATCAAGACCGCCGATTATCCAACCCGGGCGCGGCGTCCCGCTTATTCCGTGCTCGATACCACGAAATTGCGAAAGGCTTTCGGTATCGAATTGCCGGATTGGCAAGCGGCCTTAGACGCGGCGATCGCGGAGTTGACGCCGAGAGCCGATTGAACGCCGCGACTGGCCGCTCGCCTCTCGGTTTGCTATACATGCATGGTGCCGGCGCGGGGGTGCGCCGTTATTTGTCGCTCAAGGGGGAACGAAATGATCATTCGTTGCGTGGTTGCCGCGCTAGTCCTTTGTGCCGCCGCGCCGCTGTCACACGCCGCCGATCCGGTGTCGTTTTCAGATCTGGCGCGGCATTCGCAATTCAAGGACGTCAAGATTTCGCCGGATGGCGCGCATCTGGCCGCGACCTCGGTGCTGAAAAACGGCCAGACCGTATTGACGCTGATCGATCTCGCCAATCACAAGGCGCTCAACGTGGCGCCGCGCCAGGGCGACGATGTGCTGGATTTCTGGTGGGCCTCGTCCACCCGCGTGCTCTACACCGAAGCTGAGCACGATGGTGGCTGGGATACGCCACTCGCGACCGGAGAGTTGTACGCAGTGAACGCCGACGGCGGCAGCGCGGACATGCTTTTCGGCTATCGCAAGTCCGGCATGGAAACCGGTTCGCATATTGAGCAGGCGACCGCCGAATACGGCAGCGCGCAATATCTCTCGCGCATCGCCGGCGATCCCGATCATGTGCTGGTGCAGATCACCGATTGGGAAGCATCCGGTTCCGCCGGCGCGTTCACGGCGGTCTACAAGATGGATGTCCGCGATGGGCGCAAGGTCAAGGTCGCCACCGCGCCCATGCGCGAGGCGGACTACGTGGCCGATCACAAGGGCAACGTGCGGTTTGCCTTCGGCGACGATCTCGACGGCAATCGCAAGATTTACCTGCATCCGGCTGGTGGCGGCGATTGGGAATTACTGAGCGAAGCCAGCGCCGATCGCGACGCACCGTTGGCCTTCAGTGCGGACGACAGTGTGGTCTGGTTCACCTGTTCCGTTTCCGTTTCCGGCGACGGCTTCGGCGTATGCCGTTTCGATCCGGCCTCGCGCAAGCTGACCCGAGCCTGGAGCAATCCGAGCGTCGAGGCGGACGGCCTGGCGCAAGGCTCGGCGCGTGACTCGGTGATGGGCGTGCGCTTTATCGACGGACGGCCGGCGTTGTCGGTGTTCGATGCGACCTCCGCGGACGCGAGGGCGTTGGTGGATTTGATGAAGCAGTACCCAGGCGAGGACGTGCAGTTCATCTCCGGTACGGACGATGGTACCAAGGCGATCGCGCTGGTACAGGCGGATGCCGACCCGGGCACATTTTTTCTATACGACCGCGCGAGCAACACGTTCTCACCGCTGTTGCAGCGCGCGTCGTGGATCGACTCGACCAGGATGGCCAGCAAGCAGCCGATCACACTTATCGCGCGCGACGGCCTGAAACTGCAAGGTTATGTCAGCTATCCGCCGGGACTGGAGAACGCCAAACACCTGCCGATGGTGGTGTTCGTGCACGGTGGTCCTTACGGCGTCCGCGACGATTGGGGCTACGACCCTTACGTGCAGGCGTTGGCCACGCACGGCTATGCGGTGTTGCATGTCAATTATCGTGGCTCAGGCGGTTACGGCTACAACTTCATCAAGGCCGGGTACCACGAGTGGGGCGGCAAGATGCAGGACGACGTCACCGACGCCACGCGCTGGGCGATCGCGCAGGGTATCGCCGATCCGCAACGCATCTGCATCTACGGCGGCAGTTACGGCGGTTACGCCGCGCTGGAAGGCGCGGTCAAGGAACCCGATCTCTACAAATGCGCGATCGGCTACGTCGGCGTTTACGATCTGCGCCTGATGGTCAGCCGCGGCGATATTCCGCAGGACATCTACGGCAAGGATTATTTGAAGCGCGTGCTCGGCACCGACATGGACGTGCTGGCGCAACACTCGCCGATCTACCAGTTGAACAATCTGAAAGCCAAGGTGATGCTGATCGTCGGTGGCCGCGACACCCGCGTGCCGGAAGTGCAGGGCAAGACGCTGCATCAGGATTTGCTGATCCGCCATGTTCCGCACGAGTGGCTGTACAAGCCCGATGAATGGCACGGCTTCTACGACGAGGCCAACATCACGGAACTCTTCACCAAGGTGGATGCGTTCCTGCAGAAGAACATTGGCCCCGGGGCTGCCGGCGCATCGGGTTCCGCTACGGCGCATTGATAACCCGATGGCGGGCCGCTTGCGCGTTTCGGCCGCTGGTCTTACCGTTGCGGTTCGCCCAAAGTGGATGAACCGATGAAACGCCTGCTCTCGCTGCTGGCGCTCGCGCCGGCGCTTTCCTTCGCCGCGTCGCATCCCTTCAATGCGCACGATCTGGTGATGATGGATCGCGTGTCCGATCCGCACCTCTCGACCGACGGTTCGCGCGTTGCGTTCGCCGTGCGCAGCACCGATTACGCGGCGAACAAAGGAATGAGCAGCGTATGGGTTCTGTCTCTGGACAAAGCCAACGCGACACCGAAACGCATTACCGATCCGAAGTTGAACGCGAGCGCGGGACGCTTCTCGCCCGATGGCGCGACACTATATTTCCTCGCCAACGACAAGAATGGCGCCGGCCAGTTGTGGTCCGCGCCCGTCACGGGCGGCGCGCCTAAACAGATCACGCATCTCCCGGTCGATATCGACAATTACCGCATTTCGCCGGACGGCAAGTCGCTGCTGTTTTCCGCACAGGTGTTCGAGGATTGCAATAATCTCGCCTGCACGAAGCAGCGGCTCGACGCGGTCAAGAACGACAAGGCCACCGGACGCATCTATCACCGCCTGTTTATCCGCCACTGGGATCAATGGTCGGATCATCGCCGCTCGCAACTTTTCATGATGTCGCTGCGTGGTGCGGGTTAGCCCGTGCTTTTAACCAAGGGCATCGACGGCGACGTGCCGAGCAAACCGTTCGGCGACGAAACCGAATACGTGTTCTCGCCGGACGGCAAGACGATCTATTTCGACGTGCGCATCGCGGGCCAGACCGAGCCCTGGTCGACCAATTTCGATGTGTATTCGGTACCCGGGGATGGTTCGTCCGCGCCGCGTAATCTCACCGCCGGCAATCAGGCGTGGGATGCGTATCCGTTGGTCTCGCACGACGGCAAGACGCTTTACTACCTCGCGATGAAAACGCCGGAGTTCGAGGCCGACCGTTTCGCGATCATGGCGATGGATCTGGCGACCGGCACTAAGCACGAAATCGATCTGCAATGGGATCGTTCGGCCGGCAACCTGTTGCTGTCGACCGACGGCAAGACGCTGTACACCACCGCCGACGACGACGGCAATCATCCGTTGTTCGCGGTCGATATCGTCAGTGGCAAGGTCGCGAAACTGCTGGGCGACGGCACCATCGGCGGTTTCGATCTCGCCGATGATCGCATCGTTGCGACGCGCGACGACTTCCAGCACCCGTCCGATCTGTACACATTGTCGCCACAAGGCGCGGGCCTCGCGCAGGTCACGCATTTCAACGCGGAGCGCTTGAAGGACATTCGTTTCAGCGCCGCGCAGTGGTTCACCTTCAAGGGTTGGAACGGCGACACCGTGCACGGTTACGCGATGGCGCCCGCGGATGCGCAGCCGGGCAAGAAATATCCGGTCGCGTTCCTGATCCACGGCGGCCCGCAAGGCTCGTGGCCCAACGAGTTCCATTACCGCTGGAATCCGGAAACCTACACCGGCGCGGGCTTCGCGGTGGTCGCGATCAACTTCCATGGCTCGACCGGTTACGGGCAGGCGTTCACCGACGCGATCTCGCAGCACTGGGGCGATCGTCCGCTGGAGGATTTGCAGAAAGGCTGGGCCGCGGCGATGAAACAATTTCCGTATCTCGACGGCGGCAACGCCTGCGCGCTGGGCGCGAGTTATGGCGGCTACATGACCTACTGGATCGCCGGCGTGTGGAACCAGCCGTGGAAGTGCCTGGTCGATCACGACGGCGTGTTCGACGCGCGGATGATGTATTACGCCACCGAGGAACTGTGGTTCGAGGAACACGAAAACGGCGGCACGCAATTCGAACATCCGCAGAATTACGAGCAGTTCAACCCGATCGATCATGTCGCCGATTGGCGCGTGCCGATGCTGGTCGTGCACAGTGGCCACGATTACCGCATCTCGGAAACCCAAGGCATCGGCGCGTTCACCGCCTTGCAGAGGCGCGGCATCCCGAGCGAGCTGCTGTATTTCCCGGACGAAAGTCACTGGGTGCAGAAACCGCAGAACAGCGTGCTCTGGCACAAGACGGTGATCGATTGGCTGAAGAAGTGGACGGGCGGAAAGCCGCAGGCAGCCGCGGATAAGTGACTTCAAAGTTGTGTGAATGCAGGCCAAGGATGGCCGTCAAGGAGCGAGCTTCCAGCGCCCGCGGGCGATGGTTTTGGCGACTTTTAGCCGAAACAAAAGCCGCCCGCTCGCTTGCGAGCGGAATCGCTTATATTGCGCTCCGCAGCGCCGCCGATGGCGCGGAAACGAACTGCGGAAACCTTGTGCGGATCGCGGCGCGGATGCCGTCTGCGTCGAGGCCGGCTTCCGCGAGCAACTCCTCGCGGCTGCCGTGTTCGAGATAGGCGTCGGGCAAGCCGAGTTGCAGGATCGGAATATTGACACCGCGTGCGGCGAGCAATTCGGCCACGCCTGAGCCCGCGCCGCCGGCGATCACGTTGTCTTCCAGCGTCACCAGCGCCTGATGGGTGCGCGCGATTTCCAGGATCAATGCTTCGTCCAGCGGTTTGACGAAGCGCATGTTGACCACGCTCGCGTCGAGTTCGGCCCCGACGCTCTCCGCCGGCGCGACCATGCAGCCGAACGCGAGCAATGCGAGTCCCTGTCCGCGCCGCCGCCATTGCGCCTTTCCGATCGGAAGCGTCGTCAATCCGCGCTCGATCGCCGCGCCCGGTCCGTTGCCGCGCGGATAACGTACCGCCGCCGGGCCATCGTGGCGGAAACCCGTGGACAGCATCTGCCGGCATTCGTTCTCGTCGGCCGGTGCCATCACTAGCATGTTGGGGATGCAGCGCAGATAGGTAAGGTCGAAACTGCCGGCATGCGTCGGGCCGTCCGGGCCGACCACGCCGGCGCGATCGATCGCGAACAAAACGGGAAGATCCTGCAGCGCGACATCGTGCACGAGTTGATCGTAGGCACGTTGTAAAAAGGTCGAATAGATCGCGACCACCGGATGTGCGCCCTCGCACGCCATGCCGGCGGCGAGCGTGACCGCATGTTGTTCGGCGATCGCGACATCGAAATAGCGCTCCGGGAATTCGCGCGAGAACCGCACGAGACCCGAACCTTCGCGCATCGCCGGCGTAACCGCGTAGAGACGGGGATCGGCCGCAGCCATGTCGCACAGCCAGTCGCCGAACACGTCGGTGTAACTGGTTTTTTTCGGCGCGTTCGAAGATTTTTTGACCACGCCCTGCTGCGGATCGAACGGGCCGACCGCGTGGTAATCGATTTGCGCGCGCTCGGCGGGTTCGTATCCCTTGCCCTTGGTGGTGACGATGTGCAGCAGTTGCGGACCACGCAGTTGCTTGACCGTGCGCAGTGAATGCAGCAGCA
>JBDTAJ010000104.1:0-6275 GCA_039924705.1 Rhodanobacteraceae bacterium | reverse complement strand
GCCGCTCACATGGATTATCCGCGCCGGAATGTTCGCCTGCGCGGCGCGATCGTGCGCCGCATCCCACCAGTTCAGCGTGATCGCCGGAATCGTCAACGTGCCGCCGTGGCCCGGCAGGATCGCGAAGCTGCGAGTGCGCGTGCCATGCAACCAGTTTTCGTCCTCGCTCGTGGCATCCTGGGTTCGGTCCGGATAAACGCGCGCACCGTCGATCGGCGGCAGTTGTGGTTCCGGCAGACGCTGCGCAGTCGCACCCACAGCATCGATGCGCAGCGTCACTGTCAACGGCTCGCCTACGCGCGCGTTGCCGTCCGCGGGCAAGCCGTCGAGCTTCAGTTGCACCGATTGCGCCGGCAACCAAGGCGTGCCCCCGCTGGCCGGGATCGCGCGTGCGTCTAGTGTCAGCTCATTGGCGCGCGCTTCGACCGGCTTGCCGTCATCGAACAGACTGTCGAACATGCTGTCTGGGGTATTCGTGCCCAGCATCTGACCCTGGAACGCGGGGCCGTGCACCACGATGCTGCCCGCCCGCTGCGGGATCAGCGCGTAATGGCGCTCGACCACTTGATAGGTCTCTCCACCGCGTTGCGTCTGATAGCGCGTGTCGCTGTCGAGATGAACCAATTGCGCTCCGTCGGCTTGCGGATCGTCCAGTTGGCCGCCGGTCAGACCGGGCGCGTAGTACAACCGCAGCGTATAGACGATCTGCTGGCCGACGTAGGGGGACGCGGTATCCACGCTCGCTTCGAGAAATGCCGCGCCGCCGGCGGCGCCTTGCGTGCCACCTGGAGCGGGCGCCACATGCAGGGTCAACGGAGGCGTCGGTAATCCGTCAATGTTCAACGGCGGAACGACCAGCGTGCCGGTGCGTCTCGGTCGCAACGCGATGCCCAGTTGCGTGGTGCTGCGCGCATTGCCGTTGACGAGTTGCACGCTGCTGGAACTGGATGTTCCCAGCACATCGAAATCGCTTTGCAGCGGCGACAGATCGGGCGTGCCGGACAGCGCGCCAGCACCCTGGATGTTCAAGGTCACGGTGTCGCCCAGCGACACATGACCGCGATCGAGAAACGCACGCAAGCCCTGCCCCGAGCTTGCTGGAGAGCCCGCGGCGTGCGCTAACGCCGCCAACGTCAGCAACGCGCAAAATACGATGACGCGTTTCATGACCGAACGCCAGGTCTTCATTGCCCATCGTCCTCGGGCGCTTGTCCGTTGCGGCGCTGCCATTCGAGCAGGAACTTGCGCCGCAGCAACGCGCCTGGATCGTCCGGCACCGCGTTCAACATCGCGCGCTGCTGTGGATTGAACTTTCCTTCGTCCTGCGTTTGATCGGCGCCCAGCGCGAAAGCGCGATGTTCACCGCCTCGCTGCGTCGATTGCTTCGCGGTGCCGGCTTGCGCTGGCGCGGGTTGCCGCGCCAACTCTTGTCGCAAAGCCTGTTGCGCGCGTTGCGCCTGCTCGCGCTGACGCGCGTCCTCCTTCGTCGAGGCGCCGCGGGCGCCGGCATTCGTATTGCCGTTCGCCGATTTGCCGCCCGGCTTGTCTGGGTTGCCGGAGCCGTCGCTGCTCTCTTGATTTTGCCCCGCTTGCGCGCGGTTTTGCGTCGCACTTTGCGAATCCTGCGCGCCGCTTTTCGGTCCGGATGGTTGTTGTGTGTTCGACGACGAGCCGGAGTGTCGCGATGCAGAGGGCGAAGGATTGCCCTGTGTGCCGTTGCCGCTTTGCTGCCCATTCTGCGGCGGGTGCCGCTGCAGCCACTTGAGCACCGCGTCGCGATTGGCGCGCGCATCGATCATGCTCGGGTCGCGCCGCAACGCACGATCGTATGCCGCGATCGCCGGTTGATAATGGCTCGCCTTCGCTAGCGCATTGCCAAGATCATATTGCGCTTGCGCGCTGTCCTTTTCTGCGAAATGTTTTGCCGCCCCCGCGTAATCACCGCTGCGATACGCCGCCGCGCCGCGCAGCAATGGATCGTGCGCCGATTTTTCGGCGGCCGCGTAATCGCCGCGCTGCAGCGCGCTCGCCGCGCGCTGATCGGGTCCCGCCCACAATGCCAGCCAATCCGAAGCGCGTGCATGCGGCGCGACCAGTACCAACGCCAGCACGCAAAGCCAGCCACGCCGAAATGCCAAGGCCGCCAGCGGCAGCAACGGCAACAACAGCCACGCACCGTCGTCCCGCCACAATTGCACCTGCTCGTGGTCGACAGATGAGCTCTTCGCGCTCGGCGCGCCCAAGGCCGCGACACCGCTGCCGTCGGTTTGCTGCGGTGCATAGCGTCCGCCGCCGGCCTGGGCGAGTTCGCGCAGCCCCGCATCGTTGCGTTGCGCGAGCCGCATGCCGCCGTTCGAATCGTGCGCGAAACCGCCATCCGGCGATGGCACCAGCGCGCCCCGCAACGTACCGATGCCGAGCACGTCGATGCGCACGCCCGCGGCATGGGCCCTGCGCGCGGCGTCGACCGCCGCACCATCGACATCATCGGTCACCAGCACGATCCCCCCGCCGCGCACCTGCGCCTGCTGCAACAACGCCACGCCCTGCGCGATCGCACGCGACGCGTCGTTGCCTTGCACCGGCATCGTGTCGGGGCCAAGCGCATCCAGCAGGTTGAGCACTGTTTGCTTGTCGGGGGTCAACGGCGCAACCACGAACGCATCGCCCGCGTAACCGATCAGCGCGGTGCGCGCGTCACCAGCGGCATCCAGCAGATCACGCACCGCGTAGCGCGCGCGCGTCATGCGATCGGGCTTCAGATCCTGCGCCAGCATGTCGTTGGACAGCGATAGCGCGACCACCCGCGCGGCGCCGTTGGCATACAACGGTACCGGCGCACGCTGCCATGCCGGGCCAGCGAGCGCGGCGACCGCCAGCAGCCACACGATCATAGCGAGAACCGACGCGAGTTTTCTGCGTGCGCCGGCATCGCGCACCAGATACGGCAACAGGGCCGCATCCGCCAGTTTTTCCAGCGCGGCGCTGCCGCCACCGCTGCGCGCGAACGCCATCAGCACAAACGGCAAGGGGAACAGCGCAAGCCACCACCACGGCCGTAGGAAATGCAGTGTCATGTTCATACCGTCACCTGCCGGCGCGGCCGCAACGCGCGCCATGGAATCAGCATGCAGGAGAGCAACAACGCCGCGACCAGCGGCCATGGATAGCGTTCCTCCCGTGGGCGCAACAATGCCCCACCGCGCGCCAGCGGCTCCAGCGCGTCGATGCTGCGATAGGCGTCGGCAAGTTGATCCGCATCTCCGGCGCGGAAGAATTTTCCACCGGTCTCGCTCGCGATTTTGGTCAGCGTGTCGGTGTCGAGATTCTCGTCCGGCGCCGGCAAGCGCATCCCGAACACGCTCAGACTCTCGCCGCTCGACGAGCCGACACCGATCGTGTAGATGCGCACGCCCGCCGCGGCGGCGAGCTTTGCCGCGTCGAGTGGTGCGACATTGCCCGCAGTATTGACGCCATCGGTCAGTAGCACCAGTACACGCGAATTAGCCGGCAGTTTCGACAAATGCCGGGTCGCCAGCACGATCGCGTCGCCGATCGCGGTCTCTCGACCCGCCAACCCGATCGCTGCGCCATCGAGTTGTTTCGCTACCGTGGCGACGTCGAAGGTTAGCGGCGTCAACAGATAGGCATTGCTGCCGAACAGCACCAGCCCGACTTCGTCACCCGTGCGTTGCGCGATGAAGTCGCCGGCGATCGCCTTGACCGCGGCGAAACGGCTGACGGTATCGGTGCCCAGCGGCATGTCCTCGATCGACATGCTGCCCGAGCAATCGACCGCGAGCATCAGCGCGCGTCCGCTGCGTGCGAATGCTTCCGGCGGTGCGAGTTGCTGCGGGCGCGCGGCGGCGGTGACCACCAGCAGCCACGCCAAGGCGGCCAGCCCCATGCGCCAGCGATGCGCGCCGCTGCTCGTCGGAATGTTCGCCAGTTCGACGCGATGGGGCAAGCGCAATGCGGCGCTAGACGGCGCCGGCGGCAACGCACGTCGTAACAACCACGGCAGTGGCAGCAGCAGAAACACCCACGGCCAGGCGAAGATGATCACGACGATGAGGATGGCGCGTGTCGCGCCAACGTGGCGCTTGTTTCCGCCACACCCCAGCCCTCTCCCCGCTGGGGTGAGGTAGATAAGCATGCAGGCCTTGGCGGGTGAGGAAGCCATCCCCCTCGACGATGCAATCCGCGTTGGCGTAACGCGCGCTCGCACCATTTGCGTGCCGCGGCGAGCAGCGCGGGCGCATCGAATGACGAATGCGCGCGATACGGCGCATCGATCAGCCTATCGAGTTGTTCGAGGGTAAAAACGCCGGGCCCACGGCGCTCGATAAAATCTTGCCAGGCGGCGCCATCGGTGGCCGCGGCGGCGGGTTCGATGGCCAATGCGATGCGGCGCAACAGCCGCGACACACCCGCTGCGAGCGCGACGTCATCGCGATCACCCGCGCGACAAGCGGCCAGCGAATCGAGTTCGCGGCGCGCAGTGAGCCAAGGGTGCCGACGGCGTCGAAGATGCAACCAGAACATCGCGATCGCGACGATCAAAACAAGAATCATCATCGCGAGCAGCCACCAGCCCGGCGCTGGCGGCCACCACGACACCCGCGGCACATGGATGTCGCGCAGCACTGGCCCGCTGCCGGCGAGCGGATTCGTCATCGCGATTTGCTCGGGTACAAAAGCGCGGCGATCGCCGGCGCGGCGTCTTCGCCGGTGGCGATCCGGCGCCAGCGTACGCCGGCGGCGTCGCAGGCCGCCGCCAAAGCACGTTGCCCGGCGCCAAGTTCGTCGCGAAAGCGCAGGCGTGCGGCCGCGCCATGCAAGTCCGCGGTAACGCGGCCATTCATTGTCTCGAAGACATAACTGCCGGGGAATGGTGGCGTCGATTCAAGCGCGTCGGCAACGATCAGTACGCGCACCTCCGCGCGTTTGGCCAACCGCGTCAAGGCCGCGCGCGCGTTCCCGTCGCAACATTGCCCGTCGGAGATCAACATCACGCGGCTGCCCGGCAACGCCAGCCGCCGCACGCGCTTCAATGCATTGGACATGGGTTCCCATTCTTCGCCGCCGCGCGCGTCCCAGCGCGCCAAGGCGCCCAGCACACCCAGTGCGCCGCGCGCGCCGCCGTGTGGCGTCACCGCATCACGCACGCCGCCGAAGGCCAGCGCACCGACGCGATCGCCACCGCGCACCGCGCTCCACGCGGCGATAGCTGCCGCGCGCGCGGCCTGCACCGATTTGTAGCGCACGCGCGTACCGAAGCGCATCGTCGCATGGGTGTCGATCAACAGCAGCAGGCTGCGTTCGCGTTCCTCGCGAAACAGCTTGGTATGCGGCTTGCCGCTGCGCGCGGTGCGGCGCCAATCGATCGCACGCGCGTCGTCGCCGGCTTGATAGACCCGCGACTCGGCGTAATCCATGCCGCGCCCACGCAGATGCGTGGTGTGCGCACCCGCCATGGACGTGCGTGTCCGCGCCGTGCTCGCGCGCAGCCGCAAGGCTTGCACACGCAGCGCGACGAGTTCGCGCAAATCGATGTGCGTACGACCAGCTGAGTTCACGAAATTGACGAGTTGAGAAGCCATCCTGGATTCAACGATGCACAAACGCGATCAAGTGACTGGATTTTTCGCCGCATCCGCGGGCCGCCATTCGGGTCATCGGCTTTGCTGACGTTCGTTTCGGCATTCCGCCTTCGCGAGCCAGCCTTCGCAGAAATGACGAGCATGTTGTGTCTCGCGATTCGCCGCTCGCCGCTGACCACTCACGGTTCACGGAAGCGGCACGCGCTCCAGCAGGCGCGCGACCACGTCGTCCACATGCAGTCCCTCGGCCTCGGCTTCGTAGCCGAGCAGCACACGATGGCGCAGCACGTCCGGCGCCAT
Organism: Rhodanobacteraceae bacterium; assembly: GCA_039924705.1. GTDB lineage: Bacteria > Pseudomonadota > Gammaproteobacteria > Xanthomonadales > Rhodanobacteraceae > 66-474. The sequence continues at coordinate 372 of JBDTAJ010000104.1, read as the reverse complement.
GGCTTGCACGTCTTCAGGCAACACGTAATCGCGACCGGCCAACCACGCACGGGAGCGGGCGCTGCGCTCCAACGCGATGGTTGCGCGCGGGCTCGCGCCCCAAGCGATCTTGCCGGCGAGTTTTGCGTCGAATGGCCGCGGGTCGCGTGTGGCCAACACCAATTGCACGATGTATTCCTCCAGGCCCTCGGCTAGATGCAAGTCCAGCACCTGCGCGCGCGCGGCGAATACGTCGGCTTGCGACAGCAGCCGCGCGGGCGCCACATGCTCGGTCAATTCCTCCCGCGCGCGGACACGGGCGAGACGCAGGATGTCGCGCTCACTGCCAGCCGCCGGATAATGCACGGGTACGTGCAGCAGAAACCGATCGAG
>JBDTAJ010000103.1:0-3068 GCA_039924705.1 Rhodanobacteraceae bacterium | reverse complement strand
TCCATTCGCCGTCGCCTTCGCCCTGCGGCGGCGCAGTGCTTTCCGTTTCGGCCAGACGCAATCCGGCCAACTCGTGCGCGCTCGGGATCGACACCGCGCTGCGGCCGACAACCAGGTCTTCCAGCGTTTCGCCCTGGGCAATGCTTACGGCCTCGGAAAGATCGTGCTCGGCCATCGCCGGCGCGGGCGGCGCCGGCGTTGCGTCGACGATACGCGAGGCAAACGCTTCCTGTTCGGTTTGCGGCGCGGGCGCGCGCAACGCCGGTACCGGCCAATAACCGAGGGCTTCGATACTGCGCTGGGCGCCATCCAGGATCTTGTCGCCACCTCCGCGCGCATCGCGCGCGGCTTCGAGGTAATACTCGACGCCGGCCATCGCATCGGCGAGCGTGTCCATCTGTTCCGCAGTCGGAATGCGCCGATCGGCGATCAGTTCGTTGTCGACGAAACGCCCGATACCTGCCAGCAGTTCGGCCGGACGATGCAGGTCGAGCATGCGCAGCGCCCCGCCGATTTCATCTAGCAACTTCGGCACGCCCAGCACGCGGTCGTGCGCCCATGGCGATTCAATGAAGGCGACGATGTCGTCCTTGACTCGCGCGAGATTGGTACCGGCTTCGCGCATCAGCGCGTCGACGATCTTGCGCGCTGCCGCGCGCGGCAGCGCGCCAGGTTGCGCGTCTTCGGCGGGCGCGGAACCGCCGAGCCGTTCGATATGGTCGTCCAGCGACGCGTCAACGTAGAGCAGCGCGCCGGCGACGTCCATCAGGGTCTCCTGATCGGGCGTGCGCTGACCACTCGCTACCGCCTCGAGGATTTCGCGCTGTTCGCCTACCACGCGCCGCGGCACGCCCAGACCGAGCATGCCCAGCGTATCGCCTACACGACGCAGCGTTTCCGCCTGCGGCTCGAGTTCGGCGGGGTCGCCGCTTTCGCGGCGCAGGAAAATGTCCAGCGCTTCCTTGACCCGCAGCAGGTCTTCTTTCAGCGCTTGCGAAACGGTGTCCAGCAATACACGGTTGCGGCCCGTCATCGAACCGCGCGCATGTTCCAATTCTTCCGCACTCGGCAACAACGCATCCAGCGCATACGTGCCGCGGATCGTATCGCTACGATCTGCGCCGGGCGTGGAATGGGCGATGAAATACAGCAGCGCGCGGGTCAGCTCGCGTGTGTCCTCGCCGGCCAGTGCGTCTTCGCCGTCGTCGTGCATCTGCTTGATGGCGCGATCGACTCGACCGAACTGGTGTTTGACGGCATCGAGACTGTTCTCGGCGAGCCGGCCCTGCTGCTGGGCTTCCAGCACGCCGCCGGCGATCCACCACAGACGACGCGCCGGCAAAGTCGCGCTGATCGCGCCGAGTTCGTCGAGTACATCGCGAAGGGTGGCGACATCGGCGTCGGCCTTGCCACGCAGCCAAGCAGCCAACGCGGTCTGGAAGCGGGCGCGGATGCGCGCGGTTTGCTTGCTCAAATCCGCAGGCGGCAGCGGCGCCTGCGCGCCAGGCGCACCGTCGGGCAGCACGCTTTCCAGAGTGGGCGCGAACAGCGCGCTTTCCGCCATCGAGGCTTCGCCGCGGCCCGCACGTAATTCATTCAACAGCGGCAACAGAACGATCGGAATGTCCTTGTGCCCGGCCTGCACGCGTTCCAGATAATCGGGCAGTTGCACCAACCCGCGCATCAGCGCGGTGTAGGCCTCGTCTCGATCGGCAACTTTGTTGTCCAGCAGCGATTGCGCGAGGGCTTCCATCTCCTCGGTCAGCATCGCCGCGCCATACAGTTCGACCATCCGCAGCGTGCCCTGCACTTGGTGCAGGTAAGTCGCGCAGAAGCGCATCAGGCTGGCGTCGGCCGGATCCTCCACGTATGCCTCGAGCGCCTGCCGCGCCTGCAGCAGCGTCTCGTCGATCTGCGGCTTGACCCAGCCGAGCGTGGTGAAGTCGATGTCATCTTCGAGTTGCATCGTCGGTGTCCGTATTGATGCTCCGGACAAATCCATCCGGGATTTGCGGGAGCAGGCCTAGCTCGGTACACGCCCGGACTTGGCTTCGCCGGATCGAGCACGGTAACTAGAGCGTGCTCGATCCGCGTGCGGCACATCCATGTGCCGCGAAAACTCCGAACCGATCGGAGTTCCCGCTTGTTCTCCGTCGCTTACGCCGGCAGTTTGAAGTCGGCGACCGAACGGCGCAGATCCTGCGCGAGTTGGGCCAGGTTGCCGATCGATTCGGCGGTCTGGCTGGCGCCCACGGAAGTCTGCGCGGTGATCTCCTGAATCACGTGCATGGTCGAGGTGATATTGGTCGCCGCCGCGGACTGCTGGCGCGCCGCGGTGGAGATGCCCTGAATCAAACCGGCCAGATTGCTTGACACCTTTTCGATTTCACCCAGCGCTGTGCCGGCGTCCTCGGCCAAGCGCGCGCCGTTGACCACCTCGGTGGTGGTCTGTTCCATCGAACTGACCGCCTCGTTGGTATCAGACTGAATCGTCTGCACCAGCGTCTCGATGCGCTTGGTGGCGCCGGATGCGCGCTCGGCCAGTCGCTGCACTTCGTCCGCGACTACCGCAAAACCGCGGCCGGCCTCGCCCGCCGAGGCCGCCTGGATCGCCGCGTTCAACGCAAGAATGTTGGTCTGCTCGGCGATGTCGTTGATGAGTTCGACGATCGAACCGATTTCCTGCGACGATTCGCCGAGCCGTTTGATGCGCTTGGAGGTTTCCTGGATCTGCTCGCGGATCGAATCCATGCCCGAAATCGTCTGTCGCACGATCGCCGCGCCATTGGACGCGATCTGCACCGAGCGTTGCGCGACCTCCGCGCTGTCGGCGGAGTTCTTGGACACCTGATCGATGGACACCGCCATTTCGTTGATCTTGGCGGAGGCCGAGGTGATCTGTTGCGCCTGATGCTGCGCGGCTTCGGCCAGATGCTGCGCGGTGGCCTGGGTTTCCTGCGCGGCCGCCGACACCTGCACCGCGGTCTCGTTGATGGTGGTCACGAGTGACCGCAGCGCCTCGACCGCGAAGTTGACCGAATCCGCGATCGCGCCGGTGATGTCTTCGG
>JBDTAJ010000102.1:0-6636 GCA_039924705.1 Rhodanobacteraceae bacterium | reverse complement strand
GCATCGTCGGCGTCCAGTTGTGCGCGCACGATGCGCGGGCGATCCGGCAACAGTTCGAACAGCGACGTGCCGGATGTCGCGGAGACGGTCTGCCCGATCTGCACATCGCGGCGCACCACCGTACCCGCGACAGGCGCGCGCAAGCTGCGCGCATCCAGATCGAACCGCGCCGCGGCCACGTGCTGACGCGCGGCATCGACCACCGCTTGCGCCGCATCGCGTTGCGCTTGCAACGCCGCGACCGCGTTGCGCGCTTCGTCCGCGGCGTCGCCCGTCGCCGCGCCGGCCTTGGCAGCCGCGGCCAAGCGTGACGCACGCTGTCGCGCTTCGTGCAGCTTGACGTCCGATTCGGCGAGTTGTGCGCGCGCTTGGTTTGCCTGCGCCAGCTGACCCGCAATATCGATCTGCGCGGCGCGCGGATCCAGTTGCGCCAACACTTGGCCGGCCTGCACCTTGTCGCCTTGCTGCGCTTCCACCACGCTGATCACGCCGTCGCGGGTCGCGCCCACGCGTACCAATCCGCCTTCGACATCGACCTGGCCGCGCGCGATCGCGAGCCACGGCGATCGCGCCGTGTTCGGCGCGGGCGCGGTGGACGCGGTGGTATGTTCGCCATCGGAACAGGCCGCGACCGCGGCCAGCAACGCGACGAGCGCGAGATGTGCAAGAGCGCGGCAGGATCGATTCACGAGAGCGTCTCCACGTCGGATTCCGGTGTTTCAAAAGTGATTCGGCGATCGCTGAGTATCGCGCCGTCTTCCATGCCCAGCACGCGATCGGCATGCGTGACCAGGCGCGGGTCGTGGCTGACGCACAGCACCGTGGTGCCGTGCGCGTGCGCGATCCGGCGCAGCGTGCCGATCACGATCTGCCCGTTGGCGGCGTCCAGCGCGCTGGTCGGCTCATCGGCGAACAATAATTGTGGTTGCTTGACCAGCGCGCGCGCGATCGCCACGCGCTGCTTCTCGCCGCCGGAAAGTTCCGCCGGGCGCAACTGCATGCGCGCAGCCAGCCCCACTTCTTCGAGCGCAATACGCGAGCGCCGCGCAGCTTCCGCGTCGTCGATAGCGAGATAACCCAACGGCAGCATCACCTGCTCCAACGCGGTCAATGCAGGAAAAAGATTGAAGCCCTGGAATACGAAACCCGTGTGCGCCAGGCGAAAGCGGTCCAGCGCGCGTTTGTCGCCGCGCCACAAATCCTCGCCCAGCGCGATCACGCTGCCGGCATCGGGCCGCTGCAATCCGGACAGGATCGACAGCACCGTGCTCTTGCCGCACCCGGACGGGCCGGAAATCAAGGTCAGTTTTCCGCTGTCGATGGACAGCGACAAACCGCGCAGGATTTCCGTTCGCACCTTGCCGCTGGTGTAACCCTTGCGCAGATCGGTGGCGATCAATGCATGCATGGCGCTCACCGAAGCAAGAGTGCCGGATCGGCGTGCCGCAGCGCGCGCACCGCGGCCACGCCGGACACCAGTGCAATGCCCATCACCAGCGCCGCGCACACCAGCCACGCCAGCGGATCCAACTGCACCGGCACGTGCTGCCCGCGCGCCAGCGCGATCAACAGCAGACTGAAAACGCCGCCTATCACCAGACCGAACAGACCGATCCACGCGGCTTGTTCCAAAACGACCTTGCGCAGATCGCCAAGGCCTACGCCCAGCGCATGCAGGGTTGCATACTCGCGCACCGAGCCCGCGATCGCACCCATCAGGGTTTGACTGGTGATCACCGCGCCGACCATTAACACCACCATCGCGAGGAACATCACGCCCAACCCCGCGCCGGTCTCGAACATCCAGTACAGCACCGCGCGCTGCGCAAATTCGTGCGCCGTCCACACCGCGTAGCGGTTGCCTGATGCGGTATTCAATTGTTTCGCCACCGTGCCGGCGTCGGCGCCGGGTTTCAATTTCGCGACGTAATAGGCGACGCGCGCGCCGTCGGTGTCGGTGTCGAGCACCCGCGCGGTGTCGAGCGATGCCAGCACGTTGACGCCACCGAGCGCGCGCAGTCCGTGACCCACGCCGACGATGCGCACCAGTTGCCCGTTGATCACCGCCTGATCGCCGATCGCCACGCCGAGCTTGGGCAGATCGGCGGCATCTACAATCACCCCGCCGGGTTCGCGCAACAACGTGCGCTGCGGCGGCGTCAACACGTCGGCGAACAGCATGCCGTCGGCGCGCGGATCGATGCCCGACACGAACACCGACACGCCACCCTTGTCGGCAGGGCCGCGCCAGTCGCCGTCGATCCACGCAAACGGCTCAACGCGTTGCACTTGCGGATTCATCAGCAGTGCGGTCTGCGTTTGCGGCGGGATCGGCCGGCCCAGTTCGATGCTCTGCGTGCCGGGATAACCCGCCCACAAATCGGCGTTCGACGCATTGATGTACACCGCGGCGCCACCGAAGATGCCGAACACCAGCGCCGCTTGCATCAGCAGCAGCAGGCCGGAAAACGCGACCGCCAACGCGGACGGCAGAAACCGGCGCCATTCATGCAACAACGTTTTGCGCGCCAGGGGCACCATCAGTGCGAACCCGCCGCTGCATTCGTCGCGGACGGATCGGCGGCCTTCGAATCCCCAGCCGGCAACGGCGCGCCACCCAGCACCTTGTAAAGTACGACGAAAGCCAGGTCTTGTGCTTCATGCGCCTGTTCACGTACGACTTGCGTTTTGGACAATGCGAGCCACGAATCGGCGATATCGAGATCATCGGCTTGACCGAGTTTGCGCAACGTCGCCGTCATTGTTGCCGCGTGATTCAGCGCCGCGACCGCGGCGTCGGCCTGCGAGGCACGCTTGCGTGTTTCATGCAGCGTGGCCAGCGCCGATTCCACTTCCGCCGCGCCCTCCAACACGGCTTGTCGATAGGCCAGCAACGACGCTTTCAATTCCGCGTCGCGGGCGTGTTCGGCTGCGGCGCGCATACCCCAATCGAACAAGGGGATGTCGATCACCGGACCGATGCCGGCGGTGCTGTTGACATGGCCCAGCGATACGCCGCTAACCTTGGCTGCCGCGGTGATCGCGCCTTCCAGCCCGATGCGCGGAAAACGATCCGCGTGCGCAAGGCCGAGTTCACCGGCGGCTTTCAACACGTTGGCCTGCGCCTGCGCGATCTCCGGACGCGTGCGCAGCAAGTCCGCCGGGAGCGCGTCGAAGCCGGGTCGCGGCAATTGCGGCAACGGTTTGGCGACCAGCAAACCGGGCGGCGGCGAGTTGCGGCCGAGCAGCAGCGCGATCGTTTGCGCGGCTTGCGCGATCTCTGCGCGCGGCTCGGAAAGCGCGCCTTGGGCGGATGCCGCGTCGGCCTTCGCCCGCTCGACCTCGAGATCCGAGGACAACCGCAACCGTTCACGTACTTGTATCAATGAAAGTTTGCGCTGCATTGCTCGCGCTATCTCGCTCGCCAACGCCTCGCGTTGCTGTGCGCCGCGCAATTGCAGATACGCGCGCACCACTTCTGCGACCAGCGACACGCGCGCGGCCTGCAACTCAGCTTCCGCAGTGCCCGTTTGCGCCGCGGCGACGTGCTCACTTGCCTGCGCGCGACCGAACAGACCCAGTTCCCATTCCGCATCGAAACCGGCCTGGAAATAATCCGCGTCTGCCTGCGGCGTCGGCGTGGAGAGCGTGCGGAAATCCAGTCGCGGCCGGAACGGTGCGCCGGACGCGAACGCCAGCGCACGCGCCGCGCGCAGACGCAACGCGGCTTGTTGCACGTCCAGGTTATCGCGCAGCGCGCTCGTCACCAGCGCGTTCAAGGCCGGATCGTGATAAGCCTGCCACCAGCCGCGCAAATCGGGCGCCGGCGCGCGCGAGTTCTCCGCATTGCGCCATGCCATCGGCACATCGTCGCGTGGCAGGGGTGGCACGGTCACGCTGGCGCAAGCGGCCAGCAGCGCGCACAACGCACCCCACGACAGATGTCGCAAGAGACGGGACAGGAAGATGCGGTGCGAATCCATGGATTGCAGCGAGTGTACCGATTCATCATGGAGCCGGCAGAAAGGCCACCGAAAGACGCGCACATGAGCATCACACGTGGCGACTCGCAAAGCCTTAAACTGTGGCCTGCGCGACCCCGCCGAACCCCGCGACTCATTACGCCGCCCATCCGATGAATGCCGTCAACGTCACCGCCAAACCGCAAGCTCGCTTCTTCGCGTATACCGCGTGGGATGCGATCCCGACCCTGATGGGATTGGGTCACATGGTGTTCCTCGCGTGGCTTTTTTTCGGTTTCCGCCACACGCCGTGGACGCTGTGGATTCCGTGCGCGTTGCTGTATGCGATATCGATCGCGTGGAGCATCAACTCCACCAGCCACAACTTCATCCATAACCGCTTCTTCGTCTCACCGGCGCTGAATCGCATATACAGTTTTATCCTGTCGTTGACCGACGGTTTCAGCCAGGAGTTCTACCACCACGTCCATCTGCGGCATCACGTCGGCAACATGGACCGTGTCGGCGCCAACGGCACGACGATCGATCCGCTGTCGATCTATCGTCACGGCCGTGACGGCAAGCCGGAAAGCCCGTGGACATACACCTTCTACAGTTATTTCCGCGACGACATCGGCGAGTGCTACACGCGCCTCAAGACCAAACATCCGGAATTGGCGCGCTGGATCCGGATCGAGATCGCCACCGTGGTGGCCGTGTATCTCGCCTGCCTGATTTACGACTGGCGCGCTTTCCTGTGCCTGGTGCCGTTCTATTACCTCGGTCATTCGTTGTCGTCGTTGAACGGCTATTACGAGCACTACAAGGGCAACCCGGATCAGCCGATCGCATGGGGCGTCAGCACCTACAACAAGCTCTACAACTGGACCTGGCTTTACAACGGCTACCACGCAGAGCACCATTACCGGCCGAAGACGCACTGGACGCAGATGCGCGCACTGCGCGACTCGATCTTCGCGGAACAGCGCGCGAACGGCGTGCATGTGATGCCGTATTGTCACGGGCTCGGCTTCCTCGACAGGCAGCCACCGGCATACACGCTCTTGCGGTCTTCGCCGTCGCTGACCCCCTGAGCGCGCACCGCTTTACCTGCGCGTCACGAGCGCCCACAATCCGCATACGCCCGCATCGGGCGTTCAGCATGACAAGGAGAGCGCCGTGCTCAAGTGGGCCATCATCTTCGCCATCATCGCCCTGATTTCGGGTGGCTTGGGTTTCACCCGGGTGTCCGGCGCCGCCGCGACCATTGCCAAAGTGCTGTTCGTGATCTTCCTGATCCTGTTCGTGCTGGCGATCCTCGCCGTGATCGGGATTTTCCATATGGCGTTCTAACGACAATCTTTGCCGTCATTCCGGCGAAGGCCGGAATCCAGTGGCTTTGTCGCAAGAAAGTCTTGGTTCCGCTCGCTGCCGCGAGCAGGCTACTTTTGTTTCGGCAAAAGTAGCCAAAACCATTGCGCCTGGGCGCGATGGTCTCGGCAACATCGTGTTGCCTCGACTGCCCTGCGATGCTCGCCGAACGGCGGCCGCGCCGAACTCGCACATCCTTGTGCTCGAACATACGTCGCTTGCTCCACCGTTCGACTGCGCGTCTCGGCATCGCGTACAGCGTGGGAAGCTCGCCTGTTGACGGCCATCCTTGGCCTGTGTCCAGTCCATTCCGAAGAAACGCATCGCGCGATCGGCGCTGTGGCATGGCATCCTATCCTTCTTATGCCCGGCCGTATTCCCGAACGCTTCATCGATGAGCTGCTGACTCGCGTCGACATCGTTGACGTGGTGCAGCAGCGCGTGCCGCTGAAGCGCGCCGGGCGCGACTGGAGCGCGCGTTGCCCGTTCCATGACGAACGCTCGCCGTCGTTCACCGTGAGTCCGGCCAAGCAATTTTTCCACTGCTTCGGCTGCGGCGCGCACGGCAGCGCGATCAAGTTCCTGATGGATTACGACCGGCTGGAATTTCCCGACGCTGTCGAGGAGTTGGCGCAGTCGGTTGGGTTGAAAGTGCCGCACGAGGGTGGCGACGACAAACCGCGCGAAGACAAGACTGATCTCTACGCGCTGCTTGACGCCGCCGCGGGGTTTTACGAAGGCGAATTGCGCAAGAATGCATCGGCGCGCGAGTACTGCGAGCGGCGCCGGCTGGACGCGCAGACCATCGAACAGTTCCGGATCGGCTGGGCGCCGGGCGGCTGGGATGGCGTCAAGCGCGCGCTCGGCACCAACGAGTATCGGCTGAAACTGTTGGAACAGGCCGGCATGTTGTCGAGCGGCGAGCGCGGTAATAGCTACGATCGTTTCCGCGAGCGGCTGATGTTTCCGATCATGGATCGACGCGGGCGGGTGATCGCGTTCGGTGGCAGGGTTTTATCAGCGGAGCAATCACCAAAATACCTAAATTCCCCAGAAACACCCTTATTTCATAAAGGGCGGGAATTGTTCGCGCTGTGGCAGGTGCGGCAGGCCAACACCAAACTGGAACGCCTGCTGGTAGTGGAAGGCTACATGGATGCGATCGCGCTGCATCAGGCGGGTTTGACCCAGGCGGTTGCCACGCTTGGCACCGCGACCACCCACGAGCACGCGGAGTTGTTGTTCCGCGCCGCGCCCGACGTGGTGTTCTGTTTCGACGGTGACCGCGCGGGACGCAGCGCTG